>CANCGR010000029.1 GCA_947377625.1 Gammaproteobacteria bacterium
TTCATCAAGGCCGAACAACAGCGAGAAGCTGGCGGCTTCCAGCGTGGAACGCAACAAGTGCGCCTTGCTGGAATTGTGGGCGTCCAGACCCAGCACACAGCCTTTGGCGCGTGGCAGGTTGGGCGTGCGTTCACCGTTGAAGAACGGCAAGGTGATCAGTCCGTCGCAACCAGCGGGGACGCTGGCCACCAATGCATCGAATTGCGCAAGGCTGATATCGAGCGGCTTGCGCATCAACTCGGTGGCAGAAGTGCAATTCATTGTGCACAGCAGCGGCAGCCAGCCGCCACTGGAACTGCAGAACGCGGCGATATTGCCCTCGGGATCAATCACTGGTGTATCGGAATAGGCGTAGAGAGTGCCGGAGGTACCAAGGCTGATGGTGAGCTCGCCGGCTTTGACATTGCCGGTGCCGATGGCGCCCATCATATTGTCGCCGCCGCCGGTGGCCACCGGTATGCCGGCAGGTATGCCGTAGCGTTGGGCGATCTCGGTGGTTGTCACACCCACGCATTCATGTTGCGCGAACAGTGGTGGCAAACATTCTCTGAGATCACGTTCGCTGTCCAGCGCTTGCAACATGGCCTTGCTCCAGGCCTTCGCTCGCACATCCAGCAAACCAGTGCCCGAGGCATCGCCATATTCCATGCTGAACTGATTGGTGAGCACATAGTTGAGATAGTCATGCGGCAGCAGGATATGCGCGAGTTTCGCATAGAGCTCGGGCCGGTGATTACGCAGCCAGCGGATTTTGGGTGCGGTGTAACCAGCTACAACCGGATTACCAGTAAGCTCGATGGCTTTAGCCCTGCCACCACAGCGCTCGGTAATTTCCTGCACTTCCGCTTCGGTGGCGGTGTCACACCAGAGTTTGACTGGCGCCAATACTTCGCCATTTTTATCGAGCGGCACGAAGCCATGTTGCTGCCCGGAAACGGCAATAGCCTGCACGGACATTTTGATTTCGCTGCTCACCTGATTGAAACAATCTGCCAGCGCACTCAGCCACCACTGCGCCAGTTGTTCGGCTTTGCCGCGCTGGTCGCGATCTACCTCAAGCGGTGACGACACCACTGCCACGTGCTGCTTGTGCTCGTAATCGTAAAAGACTGCCTTGAGGCTCTGCGTGCCGAGGTCGAGGCCGAGTACTGTTTTCATTGCGTATTCCTGTAGCGCTGCGGGTGCGTTGCATAGTCGGCCACACCGTCGTGTTCTATATATTCAAAATAGCGGAAGTCGGCGGCTTGCCGCCGCCCGGAAATATCGTGGCAAGCCATGCCGACAAAAGCGCCGGTAAAACTTTTGCCTTCGCCACGGCCGGCCTCGTCGGAAATCAGCGTGTAATCGAGCGGCAACGCAATGCGCTGCCACTGAATGCCATCCAGCGACCACGAGAAATACAGTGTTGCATAATCAACTTCGGCGCGCAGATGCACGCTTTTATTTCTCGGCAAAGCAATTTCTTTCACGGCCACGGAAGGGTAGTTCAGCTTCCACAGCTGGTTGCCTTCACAGCTGAGAATGGTCAGATTTTTTTCACCGGCCTCATTGCAGGTAATACACAGATAATGCAGTTTGTGGGCGTTGTAATAACAGATAAGCCCGGCCTGTTGTTGCAAGGTGTCGGGTTCAAATTCCACTTCAGTGGTAGCAGTAAACTTGAACGCCTGCTGCCGGCGCGCAATCAATGCTTGCTTGAACCAGGAGCCGATCGACTCATGGCCGTACAGGCGCAAATAACCGGGACGGTCCTTGAGGCTGAACATGGTTTCCTGCCACGCAATGCGCAGCCACTGGAAATCAAGCGGTAATTGTTGGCAATCGAAATTGGTGCGGGCTGGCGCCTTGGGCCATGGATGCAGTGGCAATTTGGGCGGCGGTGTTTGCAAGTCAGGCTTGTTGCCGCCATTAGCGAGCCGCAACCAGCCATCTTCACTCCAGTAGGCTTTTTGAATCGCGGTTTCGCGGCCGAGCGGGCAACGGCGCTCGTTGCTGATCGGGCGGCCACACAGATGTACCAGATACACTTCGCCGTGCTGGGTTTCCACCCAGTCGGCGTGGCCGGCTCTCTGCAAAGGCAATGACGGATCATCCTTGGCAGTAAGAATGTGCTTGATGGGGTCCACTTCATACGGCCCGGTCAGCGTGTGGGAGCGCGCCATGGTCGCAGCGTGTGAATAACCGGTGCCACCTTCGGCAGTCAGCAGGTAGTAATAACCGAAGCGTTTGTAGAGGTGCGGGGCTTCCGTCAGACGCAGATCAGTGCCTTTGAAAATATTCTGGATGGGGCCAATGAGTTTTTTCTGCGTGGGAGAGTATTCCTGTAACACGATGCCGTTGAATGGATGCTGGTCGGGCCGGAAATCCCAATGCATGTTGACCAACCACTTGCGGCCATCGTCATCGTGAAACAACGAAGGATCGAAACCACTGCTGTTCAGATAGACCGGATCAGACCAGCGGCCATCAATGGTGGCGCAGGTGGTGAGATAGTTATGCATGTCCTTGAAACTGCCTTCGTGGCGTTTCACGTCGGTATAGATCAGGTAGAACAAACCGTCGCTGTAACTCAGACATGGTGCCCAGATGCCGGCAGAATCCGGGTCGCCGCGCATGTCGAGCAGCTCAGTGCGATCCAGTGGATGCGCAAGCAGGCGCCAGTTCACCAGATCTTTGGAATGGTGGATCTGCACACCCGGATACCACTCGAAGGTGGACGTGGCGATGTAGTAGTCATCATTGAGCCGCACAATGGAAGGGTCGGGATTGAAGCCGGGCAGAATTGGATTGGTAATCATAGGTCTCTTTGTTCCCAGCCTTTGGTCAGTTTGTAAAATTGCAGGCACACCAGCACCAGCGCGGCGCCAACCACTGAACTGCCGGCGTAAATAATCAGAATGCCCTGCAAGGCTTGATCAGTTTGCACGGCTTTGGGCACATAGCCGAACACGCTCAGCAACCAGCCCACCGACGCGCCACCAATGGCGTTGCCCATTTTCAATGCCAGCAGATGGCCGGCGACGAACATGCCCATCGCGCCCTTGCCAAATTTTTTCAGACCGAAATCGACCGTGTCAGGCACGGTGGAAAACAGCATTGGCACAAACATCATGTGGCAGAAGTTCGACAGCATGATCATGCCGAGGCCGAGCAACACCGCGTCACGCGGCAGCAGGAACAGCA
The DNA here is from genome assembly GCA_947377625.1 of Gammaproteobacteria bacterium. GTDB lineage: Bacteria > Pseudomonadota > Gammaproteobacteria > Pseudomonadales > Pseudohongiellaceae > CAILUG01. The sequence goes on from CANCGR010000029.1 coordinate 3,184, forward strand.
ACAGGTTGATGGTGAGCGTGCCGGATACCGCCAGCCGCATGACAGTGACCTTGCACAGCTTCTTCACCAATACGCTGGCGGTGAGTGCGCCGGCCACGCCGGCCACCATCGTCAGCGTCAGGAATGCACTGATCAAGTTGTCGGTATTGGCAAACATACCGGTGAGATTGTCTTTGAGCAGGTAGTAATCGACGAAGTAAGGTTTGACGCCACCTTGCATGGCGCCACGCGTCATGATGATCAGTGTAGCCAGCGCAATGATCTGCCATTGCGGATTGGTAAGCATGGCCCATACATCCGACAGCACGCTGTGTTTGGCAGTGGTTTCATTGATCGCCACGCGTTCGCGGGTCAACGCAAAGCAGCCGAAGAAACAGAGCACGGCCACAATCGCCATCACTGTCATCGCCAGTGTGTAACCCAATTCGCGATTGCCATTGCCCAGCAGATTCACCAAGGGCAGCACCGAGGCTGACACCAGCGCACCACCCACCATTGCCATGGCGAAACGAAAGGTCTGCACGTTGGCACGCTCTTGCGTGTCTTCAGTGATGACGCCACCGAGAGCCGAGTAGGGGATGTTGACCGCGGTGTAGGCCGCCATCAGCAGCGCATAGGAAATATAGGCATAGACCAGCTTGGTGCCGACGCCGGCGTGGGGAGTGATGAACGCGGCAATCGCCAGCAAGCCGTAAGGCACGGCGACCCACAGCATCCATGGCCGGTAGCGGCCGTACTTCGTGCGGGTGCGGTCTGCTACGGCCCCCATCATCGGATCAAGAAACGCATCAAATACCCGCACCACCAGCAACAAGGTGCCGGCTGCTGCCGCTTCGATGCCGTACACATCGGTATAGAAATACAGCAGCAGATTAGTGACCGCTTGATAGACGATGTTGCTGGCGGTATCACCGAGGCCGTAGCCAAGTTTTTCCTTCAGGCTGAGCGGAGCATGGCTCATGGTCGTTTCCATTGTTGGTTGGTTGTTGTTGTTGTTGTTGTTGTGGATGAGGTTAGCCGGGTGCGCTCGGAAAACTCAGCGCTTGGTAGTATTCCAGATTGTAGGCAGGCGCTTGCACTCCTTTTGGCAACGGCAGTTTGGAGATCGACATGAAGTAGGCGACACACGCATCGCGCCACCACTGGGCTTCGTTCAACTGGATCTGCAGGAATTCTTTGGCCTTGAGAAAACGCTCGGCATCGACATAGGGTTCGAGTGTTTGCCACTGCTGGCCCATGGCTGCGACTTCCGCGACACCGTGATCATAGTGCTGCAGCAGTTCTTCCCACAGTGTGCGGCCTGAATGCATTTTGTATTGCCAGCTGACATGACGGAACCACAGCAGGTATTGCTCGTTGTTGGCCTGCGGATCGGCAAAGTGCTGCGCGGCTGCTGCCGCATATTGTGATAACGCAGCACTGCCGGTGTCGGTGCGGTCAAAGCCGATGCCTTGCTGATCGGCGCGGTGATAGTAGACAGGATTCCATTCAGGACGTTTCTGGTCGCTGACCCAGGGGGCTGGTCCGTAGTGATGACCAGTGCCCATGATGTGCGCAAGGCCGAGCGGTGTCATGTAATCAACCACTGCTTCGCGCGAACGCAGCATGAGTTGGGTGGCAGTTTCAACAAAGGTTGGGTCGGATGAAAAGGTTTGGGTCAGCCAATCGCGTGCTATTTGCGCGGAGCTGGCCAGCGGGTCCCACGCGAGTCGGCCGAACGCATACCAGTTGGCCTGATTGAAATCGGAGCCGCTCCAGTCACGATCACTGCCGATGTTGGCGACGCCGGCAATGCCGCTGAGTTTGTGTTGTTCCAGTGAACCGTCGATCACTTTCGCCACCAGTGAACCTGCGCCTTTGGCATAGGTGTCTGCCTTCAACACTTCTTCATACTGTGCGCCCAGGTAAACCAGATGGGTAGCAAATCCGAGATATTCCTTGGTGATCTGGAACTCCATCATCAGCGGCGTGTTGGGCATGGCGCCAAACAGCGGATGAAACGGTTCGCGTGGCTGAAAATCGATGGCACCGTTTTTGACTTGCACGATGACGTTGTCGGCAAACTTGCCATCGAGCGGTTTGAATTCTGACCAGGCTTGTTTGTGGCGGTCTTCCGGATTTACGTCGGAATAGACAAAGGCGCGCCACATCACCACACCGCCATGGGCTTTAAGAGCAGCAGCCAGCATGTTGGCGCCATCGGCATGCGTGCGACCAAAATCGTTGGGGCCGGGCTGGCCTTCGGAATTGGCTTTGACAAGAAAGCCGCCGAAGTCGGGGATCAGTTGGTAAATTTCATCGGCCTTGCTGTTCCACCACTTCTGTACGTTGGCATCGAGCGGGTCAGAGGTTTTGAGTCCGCCGATTTCCTGCGGTGCGCTGAAGCGTGCTGACAAATACACCTTGATGCCCCACGGGCGCATTATCCTGGCTATGGCAGCCACTTTCTCAAGGTAGGCCGGAGTGAGAATACGCGCATTGGAGTTGACGTTGTTGAGCACAGTGCCATTGATGCCTATCGACGCATTGGCACGTGCGTACTGTTCGTAGCGCGCATCAAGATATTGCGGCAGGCGCCACCAGTCCCAGAGGGATTGGCCGGCATAGCCGCGTTCCACTTTGCGATCAAGATTGTCCCAGTGGTTAAGCAAGCGCAGCGAAATTTTCGGGTTGCTCACTATATCCAGTTTGGCGAGTGCGTTATCAAGCTGGAATTTTCGCAGTAATTCGAACACGCCATAGAGCAGGCCAATATCGGTATTGGCAGCAACCACGATCACCGCATGGCCTTCCAGTGTGATTGCCCGCAGCACAAAGCCTTCATTGCCGATGTTTTGCAAGGGCAATGCTTGCTGGTCGAGTGGTGCGTATTTGCCTGCGACAGCCAGCACGATGCTGCCGTCGTGAATCTGTTCACTGCCTGGCAATTTTTTGCCGGCGAGTCCGGCCACACCCAGTGCGAGTTCGTTGCGCGCGCGTTGCGTTGTTGGGGTTTCTGCCGCTTTGAACACATAGTCAATCGCATGAGTTGCTACTTGCGCCGCTTGCGTCTTTGGCAGCGCGGCATAGCGCAACCACAACTCATGGCCATCCTCCGCATGCAGTTGCGTGACCGCACTGAGCAGCAGCAGACAAAGGCAGCGCGATATCCACACAATGGATTTCATGAATTACAGCTCAGTTGCCAGCTTCATCAGGCGTTGATGCGTTGTATTTCAGCAGCAGCCTGAACATGCACTCGTAGCGCGCTACCAGTTTCTCGGCAATAGGAAAAGAGGCTGGATCAGGGAAGCGTTGCATAAGGGAATTTCTATTGTTGTTTTTCCCCCGATGCTCTCACTTGTGCGCGCGTGGATGCAACACAATGTGGGTTGGCTTTCCCGGCGGATTTCTGCACACTCGCCTTGGCATTTTTACTGAAAGAACCCGCATGAATACCTGGCAACGCTGGCTACTGGCTCCGCAAACACATTGGTTCCGAAAACTGCTGTTTCAGATTCATCTGTGGCTGGGCATCGCATTTGGGCTCTATGTGCTCATCATCAGCATCAGTGGCAGTGCACTGCTGCTGAAATCGCCGTTCTACGGCTGGTTTGAACCCAAGGACATCGATCCGCCGGCGGACGCCGTGATGATGACTGACGACGAGGTTGCCAAAAAAATGGCCGAGGTTTATGCCGGCTACGAGATTGGTTTCACCTTTCCTTCGCTTGAACGTAACCGTGCCACCTACGTGGTGCTGAACAAGGACGGCAAAGTCTATTCCCACTACTTCAACCAGTTCACCGGCGAAGACCAGGGCGCTGCCAATCCGTGGCCAATCAAGACCGTGCAGTGGCTGGCTGATATCCACGCCGAATTGACCTTGGGGCGTCGGCTGGGTCGCCAGGTGAACGGCTGGGGCGGTGTGTTGTTTGTGCTGATGAGTTTGAGCGGGCTCATTTTGTGGTGGCAGGGGCGCGCACGTTGGTACGAAGGCTTTGTGATCTTGCCGAACAGCCCGCGCGGCTTGATGTGGCAGCTACACACGTTTCTGGGTTTCTGGTCTCTGCTGTTGATGCTGGCGTGGGGTGTGTCGGGTTTTCAGCTGGGCTTCCCGGCACTGGTTGATCACATGATCAACTGGTTGGACGACGATCTCACTGACGGTCATCGCCCCACCAGTTGGCTGCGCTTTTTCCGCTCGGTGCATTTCGCGCGTTTCGGCGAAGGCGCATTTGCACGCTGGCTGTGGATCATCGCCAGCTTTCTGCCCACACTGATTCTCATCAGCGGTGTTGTGGTGTGGTGGAAGCGCGTGGTGGTCAAACGCTGGAAGCGTTACACCGCTGGGTAATGCGCGGGAAAATTCCGGTTGGAACAGCATTGGACGCAAGTGTAGGTGCAGTAGTAGATTCCTTCGGGCATTGAGGGGCGCGCATGCATTGGCAGGACAAGCTTCGGGAATTGACATGGTTTTTCTTCATCAAGCTGGATGGAGAAACCTTGCGTCTTTGGCAAAGATACCAGTTGGCCATGGCTCCCATGACCATGATGGTGGTCTGTGTGCTGGCAGTGGCGGTGGTGGTGCGCAACATCATGATCGGCCAGGTTTCCAGTGTTGGTTCTGTGGCGGTTTTGTGCCTGTTGTTCCTCATCAGTGTTTCCAGCCTCCTCTTCAAACAGTTTTTTTTCCGGCTGATGGGGCCACTGGCACTGATCGTCATGCCGGCGATGATCTACCAGCATTTTTCCTGGCCAGCAGGGCAGCCCTCACCGACGTTGCCGATGTTTTCAATAGCAGTGTTGTTGCAGGCCTCATCCAATAACGTTCGCATCGGCGCTCTGTATTTGCTGACAGGTTTGGGTTTGTTGGTGCACAACAGTTTCGCGCTGCTGCTCAGTGACTGGAACAATATCTCCTTTGTGCTGGGTGTCGGCATTACCATGTGCATGTTGTATCTGGCGGCTGTCATTCTGTGGATCAGGCTGGTCAGGTTGTTCAAGGCCAGAACAAGCCTTATGGAGTCCATCCGGCAAAGTATTGAGGTCAGACGGTCACTGCTGAAAATTTTTTATGATGAAATTTCCGCTCCGCTCGACGCTTTGATCATGACAGTGGATGCGCCATCGGTAGACTGGTCGTGCATTTCAGCTCTCAATCAAACCTTGTCACAGGCAATCGTCAAGGCTCGTGCCATCACGCTGGAAGTCGGCAGGAAACTGACGTTCTCGCCGCACACTCTGGCGAAGGAAATTGACCAGATCCGGCACGACAGCTGGATGGCGATTGTCCACAGCGCCGTGGGCGTCGTTGTGTTGCTGTTTGTGGTTTATCTGCTGGGTCCGTGGCCGATCAGGGTGCCACTGATCGTCGGCCTGGTTGTCACGCTGGCGCTTTCAAGAGCCGCCAAAACAGGAGTGAACAGTCTGTTGCTGAGAAGGCTGACCATTTATGTGCTGGCAGCATTGATAGCGTGGGCCTGCTTCCGGCGACTGGAAGTGGGTGAAGTGCTCTACAGCATCATGTATTTCATGGTTGTCATTTCCAGCGCGGTAATCATCAGCGGGATTGTGGATGCGCTCATAGTGGCCGGCTTGGCCGCGACATGCATGCTGTGGTGGTATCTGGCTGTGCCTTTGCTCCCGCATGCAGAAACAATCATTCGCTTCAATATCGTTATAGTGCTGCTGTTTACCACCATTTTCAGTGTGATCATGGGTTATTGGCTGGCCCGCATCATGGTCGAGATCAATGGCAAGGAGCAAAAACTGCTGATTGAAACCGACATGTGCCAGCGTTTGATGGCAACGCTGTTTCATGATGTTGCCAATCCTTTGCAGGTGATTATTTCGCGCGCAGAATTTGCACAGATGGGCAGGAAAAATGCCGACGATGAAAGTGTGGTCAAGGATCTTGCCTGCAAGATACGCCGTTTGCTGGAAGTGACACGTGAGCTGGAGAATATTGATCTGCATGAAACATTCTTGACGTTGGAGCCGGTGTCGCTAAAAGAAGTGTTCGACGATCTGCAGCAGATTTTTTCAGAACGGCTTGCGGCCAAAAGCATAACGCTGCATATAGAGCCGACTGGGCAGGTAGTCAACGCTCATCGGGCAGTGCTATCCATGTCGGTGTTCTCGAATTTGCTGACCAATGCGCTCAAATTCAGCCCGCGTGGCGGCAAGATCACTATTGTTTGCCATGAGGGCTCGCTGAATGCCACCCACAGCGTCTGTGTAAGCATCATTGATGAAGGCACCGGCATTCCGGCCGCCACCATTGCCAGCATGAACAGCAGTGAACTGATAGAAAGTGCGCCCGGCACCGAAGGCGAGGCAGGCCATGGACAAGGCTTGCGCCTGGCCAGTCTCTATCTGTCAAAAATGCAAGGCAAGCTGCAGTTGGACGACATCGGTGCCGTGAAAGTGCATCTGCAGAAGTCCGGTCCTGGTTAGGATGTTGACGACCCTCAAAGTGAGCAAGGCATGAAGTCCCTTTTTTCCTTTCTGCAGAAAATATTGTTTATCACGCTGGCGCTGTGGATGAGTGCAGCCAGTGCCCAGCAGTCGGCATCGGCTTATTGCCAGGCTGCCGCATTGACACCGCTGTTGGGTGCCAGCTTGCAAATAGATAAAGTCGAGGTAGTGAATCCCGGGCAAGAGCCGGCTGAACTGCCGCCGCAAAGTGATGAGTCAAGCATGCAGAAAATGCAGTTTTGCCGGATACAAGCCGTGGCGTCGGCGGGTGAGGATTCGCAGATTCACATGGAAGTGTGGCTGCCGGCACTGGCGGCATGGAACGGCAAACTGGTTGGCACTGGCAACGGTGGCTTTAACCCGGCGTTGAGCTACAACGACATGATGTTTGCGCTGCAGCGCGGTTATGCAGTGGTGGGCGGCGACACCGGCCACAGTGGCTCCAATGGCGGCGATGTGCGTTTTGGGCGCGGTCATCCCGAGAAAATCCGTGACTGGGCCGAGCGCTCGATCCATGTCATCACTGTCGCGGCCAAACAGATCGTTGCTGCGTTGGCCCAGCAGGCACCGACGCGCTCTTACTACTACGGTTGTAGCACCGGTGGTCATCAGGCCATGGCGGAAGTGCAGCGCTATCCTGACGATTACGACGGGTTGATTGCCGGTGATCCTGCCAACAACCGCATACGCTGGAACGCACAATCGCTGTGGACTTATCGCGCTAATCACACGCAAGGCGAAACGCCGGCAGCCATTGTGACTTCGCAACAACAAGCGCTGGTGCGCGAGCGGGTGCTGGAAAAATGTGATGCGCTGGATGGACGGCAAGATCGTGTGATTGAAGACCCGCGTCAATGCACATTAGCGCAAATGGATTTTGCCGCGCTGCAGTGCAAAGACGGCAATACCGCGCAGTGTCTTGCTGCCGCACAGATCACAGCGCTGGAAAAAATCTATCAGGGCTTGCGTGATCCGCTGACCGGTCAGCAGATTTATCCCGGCCTGCAACCCGGCTCTGAAGATGGCTGGGGCTTTCTCGGCAACAACCCTGCGCGCGGTGATTTCTGGCGCTATTGGGTCGACGACACTGAAGATTTTGATGTGTGGAAGTTTGATTTTGTTGCGCAGATCCGCAAGGCCGACCAGATGCTGGGCGCAGTGATTGATTCGGTAAATCCTGATCTTTCCGCGTTTGCTAACCGTGGCGGCAAGCTGATTGTCTACCACGGCTGGTCTGATTCGGCCGTGAGTCCGGTTGATTCAATCAATTATTTTGAAAAAGTAAAAAACCACATGGGTGCGCCAGCCGTTGATGATTTTTACCGCTTGTACATGGTGCCCGGCATGGGTCATTGCGGCGGCGGCAATGGCGCTACCGTGTTCGGCAATGCCGCGCATCAGGCGCCACAGCCCGATCGCAGCAATGATCTGCTGATGGCACTCGATCACTGGGTGGAAACCCGGCAAGCACCTGCGCACTTGCGCAGCAGCGAGATCCGCGATGGCGCGGTGGTGTCGACGCGCCTGCTGTGCCCATGGCCACTGCAAGGCGGGCCAGGCCGCGAGAGTTGTCAGGCCACCAAGCCCTAGCCAACGAAATTTTTTGTGAGTCCCCGTTGCCCCCGCTTTTGCGGGGGTAATTTTTTTGGTTAAGAAAAAATTTGTTGCTGCCGTTATTTGAATCGCAGCACAAAGTTTTTAACCGCACTCAACCGCCGTCATGCTTTTCGAGCAGGTTGAGGCATAACTTACGGGGATACATCTATGGCTCAAGTCATAAACACCAATATTGCGTCGTTAAACGCGCAACGTAATTTGAACAAGTCGCAAGCCGCACTGGGGACATCCTTGCAAAGGTTGTCGTCAGGCAAACGCATCAACAGCGCCAAGGACGATGCAGCCGGGCTGGCTATATCGCAGCGTTTTAGCGCCCAGATTCGCGGTTTGGATCAGGCAGTCCGCAATTCCAACGACGGGATTTCATTGGCGCAAACCGCTGAGGGTGCGCTGGGTGAGGTCACCAACAATCTTCAACGAATCCGTGAACTTGGGGTGCAGTCAGCCAATGCCACCAACAGTTCGTCGGATCGTGCTGCCATGCAGCAGGAGGTTTCGCAGCTTGTCTCTGAAATCAACCGCATATCCGTGCAGACCAATTTCAACGGCACCAGTCTGCTCGATGGCAGCTTCGCGTCCAAAGCGTTCCAGGTCGGGGCGAACGTGGGAGAAACCATCGTGCTCTCTGCGATAACCAACGCTACCAAGGGTGGCCTGGGGCTCGATAACGGCACGGCCACAGTCACCGGCACTGCCGTGACGGCGCCTCTGAATGCCGGCGACGTGAAGATCAATGGCCATGATGTGGGGGCGGTGGCAACCGGCTCTGCCAAAGCCATGGCTACCGCCATTCAAGCGGCGGATGCCAATGTCACGGCTACTGCGTCCACCAGCGTCAATACCGGCACGTTCAACATCACGGCGTCCAGCTCGGGTGATTCTTACACCTTGGTGGTAGCAGGGGTGAGCATCACCGGTGCAGACACGGGCACTGGTATCACCGGGGCCACTATGGACGCGGCGATGACTGCCGGCGGCGGTCTCGTTAACACGGCGCTGGCCTCGGCCGGCATCACCATGACCGGCAGTTTTGCAGCCGGCAACAAGACCTTTATCGATGTAGACGGCGACAACGTGGTGATTTCCTCGTCGGTGGTGGGTGGGGTTACTGGCGGTGTGGCCAGTGGCACCGGCACCAACACGGGCACGCTCTCGCTGGCTTCTACCGGCAATGACATCAGGCTTACCGGCAATAGCCTGGCCAAGGCCGGCTTGACGGCCGGCACCACCGCCGTCACAGGTAATACTTTGGATGTCTCAACCGTGACCGGCGCCAATTTGCTGATTACGGCAGTGGATTCGGCCTTGAACACGGTGAACAGCTCACGGGCCACGCTCGGTGCGCTGCAAAACCGCTTTGAGTCGGTAGTGACCAGCTTGCAAACCTCCTCGGAGAGTCTGTCGTCGGCACGATCCCGCATCGAAGATGCTGATTTCGCGTCGGAAACCGCCACTTTGACCAAAACCCAGATCCTGCAACAGGCCGGCACCGCGATGCTGGCGCAGGCCAACCAATTGCCACAGGGGGTACTGTCACTCTTGAAGTAATTACTTGAGTAGTTGAAGTCATA
>CANCGR010000030.1 GCA_947377625.1 Gammaproteobacteria bacterium
GCTTTCATTTCAAAGGTCTTGTCGTGCGAGCCGTATTCTTCGGCCGCCTGGGCCATCAAACCAACGTTAGGCACGCTGCCCATGGTGCGCGGATCAAAGGCGCCGTTCGTGCGACAGAAGTCGATGGTGGCCTGGTAAACGCCGGCATAGCAGCGGTCAGGAATCAGTGCCTTGGTGTCATGCAGTTTGCCATCGACGCCATACATCTTGCCGGATGCGCGTATTGCCGCTGGCATCGACGCATCAATGATCACATCACTGGGCACATGCAGGTTGGTAATACCTTTATCGGAATTCACCATTGCCAGTTCGGGGCGCTTGGCGATATTGGCGGCGATGTCTGTTTCGATTTCTGCGCGCTTGGCTTCCGGCAGTGTTTTGATCAATGCATACATTTCACCGAGGCCGTTGTTGGGATTCACTCCGAGCTGTTTCAGCGTGTCGGCATGCTTGGCGAACACATCGTTGAGATAAACAGAGACAGCATGGCCGAACAGAATCGGGTCAGAGACTTTCATCATGGTGGCTTTCAGATGCACTGACAGCAGTATATTTTTGGCTTTGGCGTCCTGCATTTCTGCTTCGAAGAATGCGCGCAATGCAGCGGCTTTCATCACGCAGGCGTCGATCACTTCGCCCGCCAACAGCGGAGCGCTTTTCTTCATTTCAGTGACAGCGCCAGCGCCGTCAACAAATTCGATGCGGAAGCTGTCGGCCTTGGTGAGTGTGCGCGAAATTTCGCTTCCGAAGAAATCGCCGCTTTGCATGTGCGAAACGTGGGTGGGTGAAGTCGGACTCCACGCGCCCATTGAATGCGGATTCTTGCGGGCATAGGCCTTTACTGCGCCAGGCGCGCGGCGATCGGAATTACCTTCGCGTAACACCGGATTCACAGCACTGCCTTTGATTTTGTCGTAGCGGGTCTTGGTGTCTTTCTCGTCGGCAGTAGCTGGATTCTCCGGATAGTCAGGCACTGCATAACCTTTGCTCTGCAGTTCTTTTACCGCCGCATTCAATTGGGGCAGCGAGGCGCTGATATTGGGCAGCTTGATGATGTTGGCTTCTGGTGTGGTGGCCAGTTTGCCGAGTTCACTCAAGTCATCGGAGTGGAACTGTGCAGGCGGCAGCTTGTCGGGAAATACGGCGAGGATGCGACCGGCCAGCGAAATATCGCGGGTTTCCACATTGATGCCGGCGCCAGCAGTGAAGGCCTGGATGATCGGCAACAGTGAAAAAGTGGCTAGCGCCGGGGCTTCGTCAGTTTGGGTGTAGATCAGGGTTGGCTTGTTGCTCATGACGGTTCCGTGAATGACAAAATAAATAAGATGAATATGGCCAGGATTATAGCGGTTATACAGCCCTACATTTGTTCGAGTGTGGTGATGCCGAGCAGCTCCAGGCCCTGTTTCAGTGTGAGTGCTGTCAATTGGCACAAGCCCAGTCGTGATTGCTGCACTGTGCCTTCGGCTTTCAGCACGGGGCAGCATTCATAGAACTTCATGAACAGGCCTGACAACTCATACAGGTACAAACACAGCTGATTGGGCAGGCACTCATCGGCCAGTGTCTCGACTGATTCAGTGAACTGCAGCAATTTCAGTGCCAGTGCTTTTTCTTCTGCCGCTTCCACGTTGATAACGTAATTGGCTTCGGTATCAAGCTCGGCTTTGCGGAAGATGCTGCGAATGCGCGCATAGGCATAAAGCAGGTAAGGTGCCGTGTTGCCTTCAAATGACAGCATGGTGTCCCAGTCGAACATGTAGTCGCTGTTGCGATTCTTGCTAAGGTCAGCGTATTTGACGGCGCCGATACCAACCGCACGCGCGATCACCGCACATTGTTCAGTGCTCAAGTCGGGATTCTTGCTGCTCACCAGTTCACGCGCGCGTTCAATGCTTTCCAGACACAGATCCACCAGTTTGATGGTGTCGCCGCTGCGGGTTTTGAACGGTTTGCCGTCCTTGCCCATCATGGTGCCGTACGACAAGTGCTCCAGTGAGCATTCCGGTTTGGCAAAGCCTGCCAGCTGCGCCACTTTGAAAACCTGCTGGAAATGCAGGCTCTGACGTGCATCCACGACATAAAGCACGCGCTGGGCACCGAGCTCTGCGCAGCGATAACGAATCGCCGCGAGATCAGTGGTGGCATAGAGAAAACCACCGCCGGTTTTCTGCACGATCACTGGCAGCGGTTCGCCTTCCTTGGTCTTGAATTCATCAAGGAAGACGCATTGGGCGCCATCGGATTCTTTCAGCAAACCTTTGACGATGAGGGTATCCATCACAGCTTGCAGGCGGTTGTTGTAGAAACTCTCAGGCACCACGTCGTTGGCAGTGAGCGTGATATTGAGCAGGTCGTAAAGTTGCTGGCAGTGTGTAATCGACACTTGAATAAAGCGCTGCCACATCGCCAGACAATCAGCGTCACCGGACTGTAACTTCACGACATTGGCGCGTGCGCGTTCGGCAAAATCCGGTTCGGCATCGAAACGCTGTTTGGCGGCGCGATAGAACTGCTCAAGATCAGCCAGATGGGTGCCAAGCTCAGTGCTGTTGCCGAGATCCTGCATGTAGGTAATCAACATGCCAAACTGCGTGCCCCAGTCGCCAAAATGGTTGTGGCGTATCAGGCGATGGCCGAGGTAGTCGAAGGTGCGCGCAATGGCATCGCCGATGATGGTGCCGCGCAAATGGCCGACGTGCATTTCCTTGGCGAGATTGGGCGAGGAATAATCGATGACAACGGTTTGCGGCTGAGCGGCAGGCGCTACCAGCTGGGCGTGATTCAGTTTGTTGAGTCGTTCGCTGAGAAACTCGGGTTTAACGAACAGGTTGATGAAACCAGGGCCGGCTACTTCGATCTTGCTGACGATGTCGTCAAGTTGCAATTGCTGGGCAAGCAGCTGTCCCAGCTCGCGCGGGTTCTTGCCCAGCTTTTTGGCCAGCGCCATTACACCGTTGGCTTGATAGTCGCCAAATTGTGCGCTTTTGGAGTATGCCACCATCGCCACACAGTCGCTCTGGCCGGTGAGCGCAGAAAGGGCCTGGCTGATGCGTTGGTCGAGGTGCTGCTTGAGATTCATGCGGGTTCGTGACTGACTTTGGAAGCCGGTCATTCTACCCGAGGCAACGAGGCCAAGGCCAAAGTTCGTCGTTAATTTGTCAGCGGTGGCGGCGGTGATTGTGCAATGCATTCATGGTTCATATAGGCCGGCAACGCGGCCGCATCGCTGGCGGCACTCGCATCCAGCAACACACTCATGCGCACCGGAAAATTAAGGCCGATCTGGTTGCGGTCGGTGGTGTAACGCAGCAGCACATGTGCCGGTGATCCCGACTCGAACCGGAACTGGATATGGGCGGGGCGGCCATGGGACAGAAACAGAGATTCCGAAGACGCCGCCAGTCGGGCCATGCAGGTGCCATCCTCATACAGTTCTTGCTGGAATTTCACGCAGTGCCAGGCCAGCAGCACAATGCACAGGCACGCGGGGATCTGGTACAGCAGCTTGCCGGCATTGAGCACGAGATAAGCCAGTGCCAGCGCCAACACCAAAGCTGAACCAAACAAGTAATGCGAACTCAGATTGGGGATGAACAACACCGGCAGCAAGAACAGGAAGTAGCCATAGACATACAAAGCAGCAATGCGCCATGAAGCCAACCTTGCCAGTGCACCTACAACAAACACATGCAGTAGCATCGACAGTGCCAGAACCTTGGTGGGCACTATCACCCAGTTTTGCAGCTCACCCAGCTTGGGTACAAACGGGAATACAAAATACACAAACATGTTTTGCAGCACATTGTGGAAGCTGATTGCATAAGGCGAGCTGGCATCGGAGGCCATCGATGCCTTGATGCCCAGCACGCGATAACCGAGATAGACCAGCACCGGCAGCGACCACGCAGCTGCCGCAATCCACAAACGCCGATTGCGCAACTGTTTGAAGTCGAGCAGCACGAACAGCAACAACGCGCCGGGCCAGACGATGGCGGTCTCTTTCGACAGCAGCGCCAGCAGTGTCAGTGCAATGATCAACACCGGCGTAAGAAAAAGAAATCTTTGCTGGGTCAGGAAAACTTTCACAGCCAGCAGGCACAGCAGGCCCCATAGCACAAACCATTGATCCATCAGTGCTGCGCTCCAGCCAGTGGCTTGCACGGCCAGCGGGCTGAACATGAAGAGCAGTGCTGCAAACAGTGCTATTTTGCGCGCCAAACCAAAGGCAGCGCTCAGCCAGTACAGCAGTACGGCGATGGTGGCAGTGACCAGCGCTGCCGACAGATGCACCACCACCGGGTAGTCATGCAGGAACAAATTCTGCAGGCCCTGGATCATGAACGAGAATGGCCGCATTGGCGTTGCAAAACTGTTGCCGGGGTTGAGGTTGAGCATCGCGCTGAAATACGCGGGCAGGCCGTGCTGCACATAAAAATCAAAACGCTGCAGCTCGTCGTGCGAGAAATAACCGGGGTTGGCTATCAACAGACACATGAAAGCGAAGCTGGCGGCATAGATGCCCAGCACATGGCGGGTGGTTTCAGATGAAAAGATTTTGCTGAGCGTGCTTTTCATGGTGTCTTGTAAGTCCAGAAGTTGTGCAGCAAAAAAGTGACCGGCGGAACACACAGCGCAACTGCCAGAATGCCGAGCAGATAATGATAACCGGCCAGTTGCATGAGCCATGATACCAACATCGCCAGCACGAACCCGAACACCGAAACGATGAGAAATTTCCTGAAGGTGCTGCGGCTGAGCTTGGCGGAAAAACTCCAGTGGGTGTTGATCAGATACGACAATACGGTAGCGCTGGCGAAGGCCAGACCATTGGCAATGGGGGGCAGCGCACTGACCAGTTCAATGAAGGCCGCCGCCAAAATTGTGTGCACGCCGGTCAGCAGCAGGCCGGTAAGCGCAAAGCGTGCAAATTTGGTAACCAGACTCTTGTTCACGGTTTTTGTGCGAGACAAAAAACCGAAAGTCCTGCCAGCTTGTTGATGCGCAGCAGCGGCAATTCCAGCCAGCAAAGCAGGCGCAAAATGCCGTTGACCAGCGGATTGTGGCGGCTCAACTGCGATTTCTTTTCCTGCTTGCTGCCAGCCAGGCGTTGCAACAGACGTATGCAGGCAGCGATGGGAAATACCGCCAGAAAATAATAATTGCTGCGCACCAACGTGAGCCCGGCTGTGCCGACCAGCATTTCGACTTCTGCCAGGGTGTAGCGGCGTTTGTGTTCCAGAAAATCATCATGCCCGCTCCACAGGAATTGGAAGGCTGGCACCGAGATGAAAAAATGTGCGCCGGAGGGCACTTTGCTGATGTATTCGCGCAGCAAGCCCACATCATCATCGACGTGTTCGAGCACATCCATCAGCAACACCAGATCAGCATCGATGCTGTCGAGCCGGGTTCTGAAATGCAGTGGTTTGCCGCTTACGAATTCGTCGCTGTCACCGGGGTAGTTAGGGTCTATGCACAGCGCGGTTTCAGCGTTGGTGTTATGGAGCAGGTGGCGTGAGAAAAAGCCGGAGCCGGCGCCCACATCCAGCAGATGACGCGGTTTGAGCGCCGCCAGCATGCAGCGAGTGGCTTGGGCCTTGGCGGTGTAATACCAATGGCTGTTGACCTGGTCGCCCAGGATTTCACTTTCTTTCAGATCCATTACTTGTCTGCTGCCTGATAGAGGCGACGCACCAGATAGACCGGGCGCCGTTTTGATTCGATATAAGTGCGGCCCAGATATTCACCGAGTATGCCGATGCCCACCAGTTGCAAGCCGCTAAGAAAAGTCACTGCTACCATGAGCGAGGCATAGCCGGGCACATCGGCACCGTACAGTAATACCTTGATGATGATGAACAACGCAAACAGGATCGACATGCCGGACACGAACATGCCGACATAGGTCCAGATGCGCAGGGGTTCGGTGCTGAAACTGGTGAGGCCTTCCAGCGCGAAATTCCACAGGCTCCAGCCGTTGAATTTGGTAGTGCCGACCGTGCGTGGCAAACGTACGTAATCAACCACTGCAGTCCTGAATCCGACCCACGCAAACAAGCCTTTCATAAAGCGGTGTGCTTCCGGCAAAGTCTTGAGCGCATCCACGACTACGCGGTCCATCAAGCGGAAATCACCGACATTTTCCGGCAATTTTGGTTTGGAGATCTTGTTGTGGATTTTGTAGAACCAACTGGCGGTAGTACGTTTGGCCCAGCTGTCGGAAGCGCGGTCGACGCGACGGCCAAGCACCACTTCAAAGCCTTGTTGCCACAGCTGCAGCATGTCGAGAATCAGTTCGGGCGGGTCTTGCAGGTCGACATCAATCGGCACCACTACCTGGCCTTTTGCGACGTTGAGGCCGGCAGTCATGGCGGCTTCCTTGCCGAAGTTGCGGCTCAGATCGACCACTGTGATGTGCGGCGTTCGCTGTTGCCAGGCAAGCAGGGCGTTGAGCGTATCGTCGGTGCTGCCATCATTGACGAAGACAAAGTCGAGCGCCACTTGCGGGTGCGCGGCAAAAGTGTCAGTCAACTTTTGCAGAAAAGTAGTGATTGATTCTGCTTCATTGAATACCGGCACCACGATGGTTAGCGTTACTGGCAAGGTATGGACTTCGGGCTGGATCACGCTGACTACTCCATTGACTTGTGCAATCACAGTTCCGATGCCGGCGTGTCGTCCAGCAGGAACGAATTGAAGCGACGATAACACAGCCATGCCAGCAAACCGGCCGCGATCAGGCCGACGATGATCGGCAAAGCTGCCAGCAGAAACACCGTGGACATCGGCAGGTTCATGCCCAGCAACATGGCGCCGACCGTGGGGCCGGCAATGGCGCCAAGCCGGCCGATCGACAACGCCATGCCGACGCCTTTGCCGCGAATTGACGTAGGGTACAACAAGCCGGCTGCTGCATTGTTGCCAAACTGCGCACCCAGCACGGTGATGCCGGAAAGGCCGCCGATGATGGCCAGCGTATGAAAACCAAGACTTTCATAGCCCAGCAGAATGATGCAAGGAGCACCAATTGCCAGCATGATTACCACGATCAGGAAGCCTATGCGGTCAAGCAGGATACTGATCAGCAACCCGCCGAAGATGCCGCCGGCATGGTACATGGTGGCAGTCAGAGCTGCTTCCTTGGCGGGTATGCCGTAGTTGCTGTAGATCAGCGGCAGTGTGTTGTTCAGGAAAAAATTGGCCATCAACGCAATCGAGAAACACACCCACAATAAGGGGGTGATCCAGATCAGGCCGCCCTTGAACAATTCACTGACACTGCCCGCACTTTTCTCGATGATGGGTGGATTCACAAACACAGCGTCATCTTCAATCACCAGATCAGGCCGCAGTTTTCTTGCAGTGGCGATCAGCTCCTTGCGCGCCTTTGGTTTGATCGCCAGCAACTTCAGCGACTCCGGCAATGCAAAAAAGAGACACCCACCCACAACCAGCGGCAGCAAGCCGCCGATGCGGAAAATGATAGGCCAGCCATGCGCCGGCATGTAATAGGCCGCCACCAGCCCCACCACTGTGCTGCCAGTGGTGATGCCCATGAACATCAGCACAATCAAGGTAGAGCGGAATTTCTTGGGTGAGAGCTCTGAGTTGAGCGAGATGGTGTTAGGCATGATGCCGCCGATGCCGATGCCGGCGATCAGGCGCAGCACAATCATTTGCTCCATCGACGTGGAGAACGACATCAACAAGGTCATGGCGCCATAAAGCAGCGTGCCGAAAATGATAACGGGCCGCCGGCCATAGTTGTCACCCAGCCAACCCAACAAGGGCGCTCCCACGAAGATGCCGAACAGATTGGCGCTGAGCACCGGCCCCATCTCACTGGCGGGAACCCCCCACATCTTCGCCAACGCCGGTGCGGTGAAGCCGAGCGAATTCAGATCGAAGCCGTCGGCGAACATCGTCAGAAAACTCCACACCAGCAACATCAGATTGAAGCGCCCGAGCTTCTGCCCGTCGACAAAGTCATTGACCTGATAAGTTGTTGGCATGAGGCGGGCTCTTATTGTTATGGGGTGTTGTTGTGCAGGGATGCGTGGGCGCAGGCAAACCCGGATGATATGGATTGATGATTTTCAAAACAAGGTGCTAAGCTCCGGCCACTTTTTCTACAGGGGAGTTCAGAAGATGAAAAAAAATACAACAATAAAACCGCTATTTTTTGCAGTGCAGACTCTGTTGTGGCTGACGTTGTTGTCCGCCTGCAGCAAACCTGCGCTGCAAGCTGATACTACCAGCACAACAGCAGCAACGGCTGCTCAAGCGACCACTCAACCAACTCCCGCCGTATGCGTCGATGAGCCGCAAATCAGTTATTTGTGCGGTGTCATCAATGGTGAGGACATTTTGCATCTGGGTGACACGCCATGGCTGCTGGTATCCGGCATGAACGGCGATCTTGCCAACGATCCCTCCATCAACGGCAAACTGCACCTGGTCAATCCCGTTGACCGCAAATTCACCGTACTGTTTCCCGGTGACAAGCCGGTACTGGAGTTGAATACCGAACTCTACAAATCCTGCCCCGGCCCGCTGGACGTCGCCAAATTCTCGGTGCACGGCATTGCCCTGAAAGCCATAGATACGGCGCCTGGCCACTATCGCCTCTACTCGACCAGCCACGGCACGCGGGAAGCAGTGGAAGTCTATGAAATTGATGCCACCGCCGCGCCCTCCATCAAATGGGTAGGCTGCATTCCGATGCCAGCAACTTCGTGGACCAACTCGCTGGTAATCCTCAAGGATTGGGGTTTTCTCGCCACTCAATTCATGGACCCAACCGGCTCCGGCATGGACGGTGTCAACAAGAAGGAAATTACCGGCCACGTGTTCGAATGGCATCCCGGTGGCGAAGTCAGCGTGATCAAAGGCACTGAACTGTCTGGCCCCAACGGCATCGTGCAAAGTGATGACGAGCGCTACGTGTATGTGGCCGCCTTCGGCACGCATGAAGTAGTGCGCTTTGATCGCAGTACCACACCACCTGCGAAGGAAATCATTCCGCTCACCATCGCCCCCGACAATCTGCGCTGGACCACTGACGGCACCATTTACGCTGCCGGTGGCAATGTCACCGACACTTGTGGTGGTCCTGTGTGCGGTACTGGTTGGTCAGTAGTGGAGATCAATCCAATGACGAAAGCGGCCAAACGTATTGCTGGTGCTGATGAAAAAGCAGCCATGACAGGTGTCAGTTCCGCGCAGTTGGTTGGCAAGGAAATCTGGGTGGGTACTTACGGCGGTGACCGCTTGGGTATTTTGCCTAAACCTTAATGTTGCTCATTCGAAGGTGCAGATAAACTTGAAAGAGGGCTTCGCCATGAAGATGGAGGGGACGTCTTCGGCCATGGGTGAAGCAACGCGTCTCAAAGCGCAGCTTTGTGCGTTGCTGAACGCCACTCAGCTGTGCTGAGTGGCTGGAGGGAAGTCAGAATCGTCAGTTAGCCCGTGTCCCCGTAATCTTCATGGCGAAGCCCGACTGCAAACCTTATTCCCCAGTAGCAAAGCAATAGAAATACCCATTGCCACCCGAGCCCTGCAACAACTCAGTACTGCAACCACGACTGGCATGTGCCGAGTTCCAGGATTCAGCCATTGGCCCGCCGCCTTTGCGATCAAGGTGTCCCAGCATCGCCTGCGGCATCGGTGTGTTGCTGTCGCTGGTCCAGTTGTTGCAGTTCATGGGTGAGGCTGTGCCATCAGCATTGCTGCCAGTCAGCATGTCGTGCTGGTTGGGCGTATCGCCCACGCCGTTGACGATGCCTTTTTTCTCGGTCACCGAAGTCTCTTTGGTCACCAGCACGTTGCTGTAATGCAGATGCTCGACACTGCGGGCAATCAGCACGCCGTTGGCGTTGTACCAGGGACCTTTACCGATGCGATCTTTGGCATTTACACCGCCGGCGCCAGTGGTGCTCAGATAGGCATGCCAGGTTTTGCCTTTGACGCCAGCCGCTTCGGCCAGTGATTTGCAATGCGCGTCAGCGCCGGCCAGGCCGCCCAGATTGGCGCCTTTGCCAAGCCCGACGCTGGTGACGAAGTAGCTCATGGACGTGTCTTGCGGCGGTTGCGCTGGCGCGCCGGCAGCAGGTGCGGGGGCTTGCGCCAGTACTGAGCCTGACATTGCCAGCAGCAACAATGCGTAGTGGTTATTTGGTTTTTTCATGCGTGTTCTCCCTCTGAATGATGATGAAGTGCCCCAGCTCCCACATTGTTTGCCGAGTCGGCTGAAGCTCACATGCGGGGGCTGTGCAAGTCAAGCCGCCTTAGCAACTGGACGCCAGATGCAGGCCGGGGCTAACATCCCCCCGCACTCAGCAACAGGGCCAATCCATGTCTACTTCAAATTCAAAAATCGAGCATTCCATGAACCCAGCCATTTCACGTCGTGCGCTGCTGGCCGCTTTGCCAGCACTTGCTTTCACCCAGAGTTTGCTCGCTGCCAGCGGGCCCGGTTTGCATATTCAAAAGATCAATACGTTTGAAATCCGCGTCAGCGATGTCAATCGCAGCGTGGCGTTTTACCAGAAGCTGTTCGGCATGCCGGTGCAGTCGCGTTTCGGTGAACGCGTGGCGATGCGAGTGGGCGCAGGTCCCGCCTTCATGGCGATCCGGGCTGTGCAAGCAGGGGAAACCCCGGCGATCACCCACATCGGTTATTCAGTCGACAATTTTGATCTGGCTGCGGTGCAGAAAGGTTTGCAAGCCGCCGGTTTCAGCTCCATCCAGCCACCGGCACTGAGTGTTGCCGGCATCGATAACGCGATGAAAACCTGGGTGCGTATGCGTGGCGAAACCGCTGAACTGTATTTTGCGGATGCGCGCGGTCTCATCATCCAACTGAGTGACAGCAGCTATTGTGGCGGCAGCGGCAAGCAGGGCGCTGTGTGCGACAAAGTGGAAGCAGTCAAACCGGGTTTGTTCAAACTCACAGAAATCAGCCATTTCACCGCCTTCGTCAGCAATGGTGCCGAGGCCAATACTTTCTACCAGAATTTGTTTGGCCTTAAAGTGCAGGCCTATCAGGGCCCGGGCGCTCCCGTTACCGGCATCGGTGATGGCAAACAGTTTGTGATGTATGCAGGGCCGTTCGGCGCCGGTGGCGAAAAAGCACCGGCCAGCATCAATCATGGTTGTTTCAACATGGAAGCTTTCAAGGTCGATGACGTTCTTGCCAAGCTGACAGCCAATGGGCTGACTGCACGCCCGGATGGCGCCCAGGCAGGCCCGCTGCAGCACTATGTGAGCTTGCGTCAGCCAGCGCGCGGCGGCGCTGAAGGTGGCACGCCAGAACTGTATTTCACCGATCCCGACGGCATCCTGATGCAGTTGCAGGAAGTAACTTACTGCGGCGGTGGCGGCTATCTGGGTAATGAATGTTTGAAGGCGTAGTACAACCAAGGAAGTAATTTATGTTAAGGAAAGCGCAGACGAGCCTTTGGTTCGCGTTGTTGGCATTGTTGTGGACGTCAACATCCATGGCCCAGATCAACGGCGTCGCGGCTACCATAGATGGCAGATTTTTTGGCACCTATGACCTCGAACTGGTGGCAACGTCCAATTCGCTTTACGACGACAAAACCAAGGCCAAACTGACGCTGGCCATTGATGGTTCCTTGTGCGGCAATGGACTTTATATTGCCAAGCCCACCATCAAAGCCGGCGTCAATGACAGTGTGTTCTGGTCCAGTGAAGATGCGCATCTGGAATTTTCGTTGAAGCTCACCGGAAATTTTGCCGGATTCGGAATCTCGTCTTATGCGAATGGTGCGGCCGGTACCAATTACGGTAATTTTGGAGGTAAAAAGGCGGCAACCCTCGACCTTGGTTGTGACGACAATCAGGCATTTTTCACGCTGGCCTCACAGAATTACCCGGATTTGTTCCCGGGTGGACTGTTTGTTCTGACACAGGCCGACAGTACCGCTTTCTTTCAATATTTCGCGCGCACCGATACCTACCTGACCATCAGCAATGGCGCGGCCAGCGCGCGTGGCGGCAAGTTCGGTTCGACACCGGTGGCCTTGGGCGATGTCAAGGCGCTGGTGGCCAAGAATGTCAAAACCTTGCCGGTGCCCGTTACTGCCACGCCGTCGTCATTCGACGATTATTATGTGGGAACCTACAGTCTGACTTTGCAGAATGCCGCCACCTTTTCTCCGATAGCCAATGGCACCCGCATGAATTTTGTCATTACCAGTGACAACCGTTTGTGTGCTGGCGAAACCGTGCTTGATTTCCCGCTGCTGAAAGCCGATGAAGATCGTGTGGTGTGGAACAATGCCAATGGTGGCTACTATTACGGGCTGAACTTGTTGCCCAACAGCAGTCGTGAAGCAGCGTTCCAGCAGGGCAGCATTGGACTTTACAGCAGCAGTGGCCGCCTGCTCGGCACCTTCACCGGCAACCGTACCGCCCTAAGTGCCGAATGTTCGGACGCGAAGGGCATTGACCCTGATCAGGAAAAAATAAACCTGATGTTTGACCTGGCCGAGCAACGGCTGCCGTCACAGTTCCCTGGCGGGCCATTGGTCTATAACCAGAAAGCAGATGGTGCCGTGTATCGGTTTTATGCTGCGACCGGCATCACTGTGCAGGTGAAGGCAGGATTGGTCGCTGTAAAGGGTGGCCGCTACGGTAACAACTTTCTCAATGCCGGCTCGCTGACTTCAGTAATTGCATTGCTGCAGTCAGCCACGATGCCGGTGCAGTTGCCATCCACACTCACCGGCACCTACCAGCTCAGCTTTACTTCGGCAGGAGAT
>CANCGR010000031.1 GCA_947377625.1 Gammaproteobacteria bacterium
ATTTGGGGAGGAATAGCGCTGTATGGGACAGGATTGCTGCGTCGGCTGCCGAATTCAGCCAACAGTTTGTTGTCCGAAGAGAATATTCGTAGCGGATTCTGCAATCTGATATTGGTATAGGAATGTTTGTCAGGCAATTTGGGAGACAGGTAGAGGAAGCCGCTCGCTGCTACCATCAATACGCCGCACAGCCCTGCCAACAGCCACAAGGACAACATTTTGATCAAAAGACTGAGGCGGTTAGCGCTCATGACGACTCGGAAGGGAAACTTGTGATGGGGCAAGCGGTGATTGTACCTGCTCAGCTTTTAGCATTGCCACGCCTGTGCTTATGAGGTTGAAGGCTGTATTGGTGATGAGCGGCTGGGTCACTGTAGTTACAGCTTGGCCATTTGCGCCGACGCGACAGGTTGCAACAGCATGTTGTGGGGAAGCCCGGTTGGTACCACTAAATGCAGTAGAAGCTTGCCGGAATGTTGTGGAATGGCTAGCAAAAATTAAAGTAGTTTGTAGAGAAAATGGCTTAATTGCTTGAAATCAGTAACTAAATTGGATACCGTGATCTTGGGCGTTTGTCTTTAAAACGTGTGCGCCAAGGCCGCATATTGCCTTTACTGCCAGTGGTTACACCAGATAAACCAATGGCGGTTTGCAAGAATTTGCGATGACCCGGATGCGGGAGGAGTGGGGGATTGCTCAGTCTATTTAACAAGAGATCAAGAAACCTGTTGGGCATTGACATAAGTTCAAGCTCAATCAAGTTGCTTGAGCTCAGCAAACAAGGCGACAAGTACAAGGTAGAGCATTACGCCACCCGTCCCTTGCCTGCGGGTGCTGTCGTCGAGAAAAACATCGCCAACGTTGAAGCCGTTGGTGAAGAAATTCTGAAACTGGCAACGCTGGTAAAAACCAAAACCACGGGTGCCGCTGTTGCTGTATCCGGCGCCTCCGTAATTGCCAAAACCATTGAAATGAATGCGTCATTGTCTGATCTGGAAATGGAAAACCAGATCACGGTAGAAGCTGACCAATACATTCCTTATTCACTGGATGAAGTTGCCATCGATTTTGAGCGTCAACGACCCTCCAAGAAAAATGAAGGCATGGTTGAAGTGCTGCTGGCTGCCTGCAAGAAAGAAAACGTGGAAATGCGCGTTGATGCGCTGCAAATGGGTGGCTTTGAAGCCATGGTGGTTGATATAGAAGCGTACGCGATAGAGCGGGCTTTCAAACTGCTCTGCCAGCAAATGGATCTGAGTCCGGACGGCATCGTTGCCATCATGGATATCGGTGCCATCATGACTACTATCTACATTCTCAAGAATGGCACCTCGATCTATACACGCGAACAGGTTTTTGGTGGTGCCCGGCTGTCTACTGCAATACAAAGCCGTTATGGCTTGTCTCCCGTTGAAGCGGAAGCAGCAATAGTCAGTGGCGAACTGCCACAGAGCTATGAAGCTGACGTACTTGATCCTTTCAAAGAAGAACTCACAGAACAGCTCAGCCGATCGTTGCAGTTTTTTTTCTCCTCAAGCCAATACAACGATGTTGATCTGATCGTGCTGGCAGGGGGAGCTGCCTCTACCAAAGGGCTTGCTCAAATGATGCAGGAAGCGCTTTCCACTCGCACAGTGGTTGCCGACCCATTCGCGAAAATGACACTAGGCCCCAAGGTAAACAAGGTGCAGCTGAAGAATGACGCAGCATCCCTGTTGATGGCAGTTGGTTTGGCTATCAGGGGGTTTGTGGATGGCTAATATCAACCTGCTTCCCTGGCGAGAAAAGCTACGGGAAGAACGCAAGCAACTATTTTTCATTCAACTCGGCATTACTGTTGCGATAGCGGCGGTGGTAGTTGTTGCTCTTCACCTGGTAGTGAAGAGCAGTATCGACAACCAGAGCGAAGTGAATACCACGCTGCGCAATGAGATTGCGACCCTGGACGGTCGCCTCACCGAAATACGTCAATTGCAGGAGCAGAAGAAAGCACTCACTGCCAGGATGGCAGTAATCCAGGAATTGCAGGGTAATCGTCCGGTGATCGTGCGATTGTTTGATGAGCTGGTGCGAACGTTGCCAGATGGCGTTTATTACAATTCGATTACCCGCACCAACGACAGTATCGCCCTGGAAGGTATTGCAGATTCCAACAGCCGCATCTCTGCGTTGATGCGCGATCTTGAAGCATCTGAATGGTTCGCAGATCCCAATTTGTTGGGAGTGAGCGCGGTGAGCGGCTCTGAAGCCGGCGCCCAGCAAAACAGCAAAAACAAATTCCAGCTGACTGTAAAAGTCACTACGCCAATTCAGGAGAAATAGCTGATGAAAGCGTTGCTGGAAAGGTTGAAAAAATCATTGCTAAGATCGCTCAATGATCTCAAAGTTTTCAATTGGAATGATCTTAATGACCCAAGCACTATTGGCGTGTGGCCGGGCCCCGTCAAATTGCTGCTTGCGGTTGTGCTTTTTATTGCTGCTCTGGGATTAGGCTACTGGTTCGATATCAAGACTTTGCAGGAGGATTTTGCCAAGGTTGCCGGCGAAGAAAGCGGTCTCAAAGCTGATCTTGAATCCAAAGCAGTGCTTGCGGCCAATCTGGAGGCCTATCGCCAGCAAATGATGGACATGGAAGAATCATTCGGCGACTTGCTCAGGCAGTTGCCAGGCCAGACTGAAGTGCCTGGCTTGCTCGAAGATATTACGTTTACAGGGCTGGGTAGCGGCCTTGAGTTCTCCAATATTGGATTGGACAAGGAAGTGACCAGGGAATTCTACATAGAGCTCCCGATCAGCATCGCAGTAACGGGTAGCTATCACGATTTTGGAGCGTTTGTGAGCGGTGTTTCGAGTTTGTCCCGTATCGTCACACTGCATGATTTTGCTATCACTGCTGTAGACAGTCGCAGTGCCTTGCAGATGAAAATCACTGCACGCACTTATCGCTATAAATCAGCAGATGCCAAGAAACCGGGAGAAAGCAAATGATTCTCCACAAGGCTGCCCCCGGGGTTGTTCGCTGCAAACAAGCAAGCATGCATTTTGTGTCGGCATCAAGATTGCTGCTTTGCGCATTGGTTGTGACCTTGCTGGGTGGATGTTCCAACGAAAGCAAGATGGCTGAATTGAAAACCTATGTAGATTCCGTGGTGAGCCGGCCTCCTGGCCAGGTAGAACCTCCACCCGGATTTGTTTCGTATGTGTCTTTCACCTATAGCGCGGCAAGTTTGCGCAGCCCCTTTGATATTCCGGTGGATGCAGCAACAGCCATACGCAACCAGCTCAACAATCAGGTCAAGCCTGATGAGAACAGGCCCAAGGAATATCTGGAGAGTTTTGCACTAGGGGCTTTGACCATGGTGGGAACGCTGGCAAAAGGCGGGCAAACGTGGGCTTTGATCAAGGATGAGGCCAACAACATCAACCGGGTCACCATTGGCAATTACATGGGGAAAAGTTTCGGAAGAATAGTATCGATAGCGCCGACCCAGATTGATGTAATGGAAATTGTGCCGACCGGTGACGGGGGGTGGATTGAACGCCCGCAAAGCATTGTCCTCCTCATGCCGAAGTAAAAAGATTCAATCAGTAAAAAAGAATGCGCGGTCCGCGATTTGAAGTGGAGCCAAAAATGAGAAGCAACAGAATGTGGAAGTTTATAAGAGCGGCACTGCCTGTGCTGACGATCAGCCTGCTGGCTTTCGTGACCAAAGTCGCGTTCGCACAAGCATCGCTGGAAAATATCTCTTTTACCGGGCTGCCAGGTGAACAGTTTGAAATTACCCTGCAATTTGACCAAGCACCGCCCAAACCGGAAATTTTTGTCATTGATCAGCCTTCGCGCTTGACCCTCGATTTTGCCAACACCCGCAACAACCTCAAAGACCGACGCTACCCGTTGAATTTTACCGGCGCTGACAGCGTCATGGTGCTTGAGGCACAAGGGCGGACCCGTATGGTAGTCAACCTGACTGCTGCAATGCCGTACAAAACCGAGATCAAGGGCAACACTCTGCTTGTTGTGGTAGGCAAAGAAGGTGGCGCAGTCACCGCGCCCGGTGTGCTTTCAGTAACTGATGCTGGCCAGAGTAAAAAATTCGTTGCGCCGGGCGCCAAAGGCAAAGATATCGAAAAGCTTGATTTTCGCAGAGGCGACAACAATTCAGGTATCGTGGTGGTGGATTTGGCAAATTCGAATGTGAGCGCCAAAGTGAACCAAAATGGCTCCAAGCTGGTCGCCGAGTTTGCCAATGCCTCAATTGAATCCAATCAACAAGTAAAGCTGGATGTTTCTGATTTCGGCACGCCTGTTCACGACGTAAGCATGTATCTGCAGGATGGAAAAGTGATGGTGCAGGCCAATGTGTCCGGACAATATGGATACTTGGCTTACCAGACCGACAAGCAGTATGTAATCACCATTACTCCGGTTGCTGCTGCAACTGTAATCGGCGCCACTAACAAGGCGCCGGTTTTCAAAGGCGACAGGATAGATCTCAATTTCCAGAATATCGATGTGAGGGCGGTGCTGCAGATATTGGCAGACTTCAATGATTTCAGTCTTGTCGTCGGGGACAAAGTCATGGGTACCGTCACTTTGCGGCTTGAAAATGTGCCTTGGGATCAGGCTTTGGATCTGGTGCTGCGCTCCAACAAATTGGGCAAGCGTATCGACGGCACAGTCATGTATGTCGCTCCTGCTGAAGAAATTGAAACCGAGGAAGTCAAGAATCTGGAGTCTTCCCACAAAGTGGAAGGACTGGCGCCTCTGGTTACTGAATACATTGCCATCAACTATGCACTGGCAAAAGATCTGGTGACTTTGCTAGAGGCAAAAGATGAAAAAGGCGGTGGCATACTCACCAGCAGAGGCAAGGCAACTGTCGATGTGCGCACCAACACCATCATCATTCAGGACGTTGAACCGATTCTGGAGAAAGTGAAGGCGTTGATTGCCAAACTCGACGTTCCCGTGAAGCAGGTGCTTATCGAGGCTCGCATCGTCAATGCCTCAACTTCATTCAGCAAGGCCTTGGGAATTCGTTGGGGGGGCGCGCAGTCCTTCCCGAAGGCTGGCGACCAGTTTCTGTTATCCGGAAATCAAGAGGCAGCAATCAAGTTGCAAAATGGCATTGCGACCTACAATCAGGCAGTCAGTACCGCCGTGGCCGGGGGTTCTACCATAGAGAAAGCCATAGCGAGCACGCCCGGTCCCACCGTTACGTTTCCCGACGCACTGATGGTTGATCTCGGTGTGAGTGCCCCTGGAACTTCATCCATTGCATTGGGTTATGCTGGCAACAACGGCTTGCTGCAACTGGAACTGTCAGCGCTGGAAGCAAGTGGCAACGGCGAAGTGATTGCCCAGCCCAAGATTACGACGCAGGATCAGCAGCCTGCCAATATCACCTCAGGTATCCAGATACCTTATCAGTCTCAGGCTGGTGGCACTGCCGGAGGTACTACTACGTCGTTTGTGACTGCAGCACTTTCGTTACAGGTCACACCGCAGGTTACCCCTGATGGTCGCATCATTATGCAGCTGGTAATTCATCAGGACTCCGTTGTGCCTGGGTCAGGAGGCGTGCCAGCGATTGCAACCAATTCCATCACCACTAAAGTGTTGGTAAATAATGGCGATACAGTGGTACTTGGCGGTGTTTACCGCGAAGAGGTGACTACTTCAGTTACCAAGACTCCGCTGTTGGGAGACCTGCCTTATGTGGGAACTCTCTTCAAACGTAAAGAGGATAACAAATCAAAAACGGAACTCCTCATTTTCATCACACCTTCCGTTATCAACGAGTTGAAATAAGGATCAATCAGAATACGGGTGCGGGTCGTTTGATCCGGGCCTGTTATTTCAGTTAAGAAAATGACATCGAAGTTAAATAATATATTTTTAGTAGGCCCCATGGGTGCCGGCAAAACCACGATTGGCAGGTTGCTGGCTGAAGAGTTGCACAAGGATTTCCATGACTCCGATCAGGTAATCGAAGAAAGGGCCGGGGCCAACATCTCCTGGATTTTCGATGTGGAAGGCGAGCCAGGTTTTCGCCAGCGTGAGCGTAATGTGATCCAGGAGCTGTGTACTCTGGACAACATCGTGCTGGCCACCGGCGGCGGTGCAGTGCTGGCCGAGCAGAACAGGAAAAACCTGCGCAAGGGCGGTGTTGTTGTTTATTTAATGGCAACTATCGGGCAACAAGTGGAAAGAACCCGGCGCGATCAGAAGCGGCCTTTGTTGCAAGACGTAGATGATCCGCGCGCCAAACTGGTGACGTTGATGGAATCCAGAGAGCCGCTGTATCGGGAAGTGGCCGACTACATGGTGATGACCAGTCGCCGCAGTCCGAAGGCGGTTTGCAATGAAATTTTGCAAATGCTCAAACAGTCGGAAAGCGTGGGTGCCAATTGGAGTCGCTGATTGAGTCACTAAAAGTTGAGCTGGGTGACCGAAGCTACCCCATTCATATCGGTGCCGGGCTACTTGGTCGGGGTGATCTGTTGCAGCCGCATTTGTGTGGCTCGCAAGTGTGCATTGTCACTAATGAAACTGTCGCGCCTTTGTATCTTGCCCAGGTTGAAAGCATGCTGGCGGGGCGTCGTGTCAGCACGGTGGTGCTGCCTGACGGTGAACAGCACAAAACGCTGGAAACTGTTTCTGTCATTTATGATCGCTTGCTTGAGCTCGGCTTCTCCCGCTCAGCAACCTTGATTGCCTTGGGTGGCGGCGTTATTGGCGACATGACCGGCTTCGCAGCTGCCACCTATCAGCGCGGCATCAATTTCATCCAGATTCCGACCACGCTGTTGTCGCAGGTTGACTCCTCTGTCGGTGGCAAGACTGGTGTAAACCGGCCACTGGGCAAGAACATGGTAGGGGCTTTCTACCAGCCGCAGTGCGTTCTCATCGATACAACAACGCTCAATACTTTGCCGGATCGCGAACTGAAAGCGGGTCTGGCTGAAGTCATCAAATATGGTCTGATAAATAACCCGGGCTTCCTTGCCTGGCTCGAACAAAACATGGGCGCATTGCTGCGTCGTGAGCCTGCCGCTTTGGCGGCCAGCATCAAGGTGAGTTGCGAAGAGAAAGCCGCCATTGTCGCCGCCGACGAAACTGAAACCGGGCTGCGTGCAATTTTGAATCTTGGGCATACTTTCGGACACGCGATCGAGACGGCCATGGGTTATGGCACATGGCTGCATGGCGAAGCCGTAGCCGCAGGAATGGTGATGGCTGCCGATCTTTCCTGGCGCTTGGGATTGCTGGATCAGGCAGAGGCCGCGCAAGCCAAAAGGATCATTGCCAGCGCCGGGTTGCCGGTTGCTCCTCCTGCAATATCTCCTGAAACCTTCATCCGCTTCATGTCAAAAGATAAAAAGGCAGATGAAGGAAAAATAAGATTCGTGTTATTGGAGGGTTTGGGCAAAGCGGCAGTCAAAGATGGCGTTGATGGTTCGCTTTTGTCTGCCACGCTGACTGCGGGTGAGCGATTAACTGCAAGTCGTTAGTGTGATTACGTTCCCCCATGTTCTATAGGGGGGCTTTCGGTTCTTGGGTTTATAAAAAAGGCTACCTCATTGATGTGGCCTTTTTTTATGAACAGGCACAAGCTCTCAACTTAGCGGTAACTCGCGCCAATACTGAAAAGTAGGGCAACATGGTTGCCACAATTTTGGGGGGTGGTGTAATATCTCCTCCCCCGTTGTAATTACGGGCGGGAAGTCACTACCAGCTGTAAACTCCCCAAGAATTTGTGTTCTTTTCCTAGGCCGATATGCAGGTCGCCTGTAGTTGTGCCTACTTTACGCCAGAGAAGGATTATGAAAACGGGTCTGTATCATCCGGACGAGTTCAGAGACAACTGTGGTTTCGGTCTGGTTGCCCATATCGAGGGCAAGCCGAGCCATGAGTTGCTGTTGTCAGCAATAAGTTCGCTGACCTGCATGACACATCGTGGCGGCATTGCCGCTGACGGCGTCACTGGTGACGGCTGTGGTCTGCTGATGCAGAAACCCGACAGCTTCCTGCGTGAAATTGCCCTGCAGCTGTTCAAGCACAAGCTTGCGCCCAACTATGGCGTCGGAATGATCTTCCTCAGCCAGGATAACGACAAAGCCCAAGAAGCCAGAGCAGTGCTGGAAGCCGAGCTGACAGCACAATCACTCAAAGTGGCTGGCTGGCGCGTAGTACCTACCAATCCGGAAGTGTGCGGCCGTATGGCGCGTGAATGCCTGCCGCAGATTGAGCAAATTTTCATTGATGCGCCGGGTATAGAGAAAAAGGATCTGGCGGTAAAACTGTTCGTGGCACGCCGCAAGGCCGAAAAACGGCTGGAACAAGACAAGGATTTCTATGTTTCCAGCATGTCGCATTCCGTACTGTCCTACAAAGGACTGGTGATGCCGGCCGATTTGCCCGCGTTCTTTCTGGACCTGAACAATCCTGACCTGACCGTGGCGATGTGTACCTTCCACCAGCGCTTTTCGACCAACACCCTGCCCAAGTGGCCCTTGGCCCAGCCCTTCCGCATGCTGGCTCACAATGGCGAGATCAACACCATTCAGGGTAACCGTAACTGGGCAGTGGCTCGCATCAACAAATTCCGTTCGCGCGCAATTCCCAACATTGAAGAAATTGCACCTGTGGTGAACTTCACTGGGTCCGATTCGTCTTCGATGGACAACATGCTGGAATTGCTGGTGACCAGCGGCATGGACCTTTACCAGGCCATTCGTTTGATCATGCCGCCCAGCTGGCAAAACATGGAAGACATGGACGCCGAGCTGCGCAGTTTCTACACCTATAACTCGCTGCACATGGAAGCGTGGGATGGCCCGGCCGGTGTGGTGCTGACCGACGGTCGTTATGCCGTCTGTGTGCTCGACAAAATCGGGCTGCGCCCCTCGCGCTGGGTGTTGACCCGCAATGGCTGGCTGACGGCTGCCTCTGAAATCGGCGTCAATGCCTACAACCCGGAAGACGTAGTAGCCAAAGGTCGCGTTGGACCTGGCCAGATGCTGGTGGTTGATACCGAGGCCGGCAAGATCCTGCACTCCGACGATGTTGCCAATTACCTGAAAGTGCGTCAGCCCTACGCCAAATGGGTCAAGGACAAGACCAGCTTTGTTGAAGCAACCCTGGCTGAACATCTGCCCGCTCTCAAGCCATTGTCGATGGAAGACTGCGAAGTGCACATGAAGATGTTCCAGGTCAGTTTCGAAGAAACGGATCAAGTGTTTCGTCCGCTGGCTGAGCAAGGAGCTGAAGGCACCGGCTCGATGGGTGACGATACGCCCATCGCAGTGCTGTCGCGTCATGTGCGTCCGCTCTACGACTATTTCCGGCAAGTATTTGCCCAGGTCACCAACCCTCCCATCGACTCGCTGCGCGAAAGCATCGTTATGTCGCTGGAGACTCGCATGGGTCGCGAGCTGAACATCTTCGAAGAAACTGCCGAACATGCGGATCGCTTGATCCTGCAGTCGCCGCTGCTGTCGCCTGACAAATTCTGGAACCTGCGCCATTTGCAGCGCCCCGGTTATGAGTCGGCTGATATCAACTTGAACTATGATCCAGCCATCGGCCTTGAGCAGGCTGTGCTTAACATCAAAGCACTGGCGGAAGCAGAAGCACGCGCCGGCAAAATGTTGTTGTTCATTTCCGAGCGCATGCCGCCCCAAGGCCAATTGGTTATCAATGCTTTGCTGGCTACTGGTGCCATTCATCATCATCTGAGCAAGCTCGGCTTGCGCTGCGATACCAACCTTATTGTGGAAACCGGCAGTGCGCGTGATCCGCACCAGATTGCCTGTTTGATCAGCTACGGCGCCACTGCTGTGTATCCGTATCTTGCCTATGATTTGATTGATCGCATGATCAACACCAAGATGCTGCACATGGGTTCACTCGAAGCCCATAAGAACTACCGCAAAGGCATCAACAAAGGCCTGATGAAAATCATGTCCAAGATGGGTATCAGCACCATCAGTTCCTATCGTGGTGCGCAGCTGTTCGAAATTGTGGGTCTGGGCGACGACGTCACCGGGCTGTGTTTCCCGGATTCACTCAGTCGCATCAAGGGTGCCAGCTTTGCCCATCTGCAGCATGACCAGGAAAGCCTGGTGCATGACGCCTGGTTGCCACGCAAGAAGATCACGCAAGGCGGTCTGATGAAGTTTGTGCACGGCGGCGAATACCACATGATCAATCCTGATGTGGTGCAAACCGTGCAGGATGCTGTGCGCAGCGGCGATTTCGAAGACTATCGCAAGTTCTCCCAACTGGTAGACAACCGCCCCATCTCGGCCATCCGCGATATGTTTGGTTTGCGCGAAGATATGCAGGCCATTCCGCTGGAGCAGGTCGAGCCGATTGAAGCCATTCTGAAACGCTTTGACTCTGCTGGCATGTCGCTGGGCGCCTTGTCACCGGAAGCGCATGAAGCTCTGGCGCAAGGCATGAACCGTCTGGGTGGCCGCTCCAACTCCGGCGAAGGCGGCGAAGACCCGGTGCGTTTCGGCACTGACAAGAGTTCCAAGATCAAACAGGTGGCCTCAGGCCGCTTCGGCGTCACCCCGCACTATCTGGTGAATGCAGAAGTGCTGCAGATCAAGATTGCGCAAGGTGCCAAGCCCGGTGAAGGTGGCCAGTTGCCTGGCAGCAAAGTGAACGGACTGATTGCACGTCTGCGTTTTTCCGTGCCCGGCGTGACCTTGATTTCGCCACCTCCGCATCACGACATTTACTCGATTGAAGATTTGGCACAGCTGATTTTCGATTTGAAGCAGGTGAATCCCCAGGCCATGGTGTCAGTGAAGCTGGTATCCGGCCCTGGTGTTGGCACCATTGCCGCCGGTGTTGCCAAAGCCTACGCCGACTTGATTACGATCTCCGGCCACGATGGTGGCACTGGCGCGAGCCCGTTGTCTTCAATCCGTTATGCCGGCACACCGTGGGAAATCGGTTTGTCGGAAGTGCAGCAAGCGCTACGCTCCAATGATTTGCGTGGCCGCATTCGTCTGCAGGCAGACGGTGGGTTGAAAACCGGCCTTGATGTCATCAAAGCTGCGATTCTCGGCGCAGAAAGCTTCGGCTTCGGCACCATTCCAATGGTGGCGATGGGCTGCAAATACCTGCGGATTTGTCATTTGAACAACTGCGCGACCGGCGTTGCGACCCAGAACAAGGATCTGCGCGACAAACATTTCATCGGCCAACCTGAAATGGTGATGAACTATTTCAAATTTGTGGCGCAGGACACTCGCCAGTGGCTGGCCAAACTGGGTATCACCCAGCTGGTTGATCTGATCGGTCGCACTGATTTGCTGGTGCGTCTGCCGGCACAAACCGAAAAACAGGCGAGCCTCGATTTCTCGCGTCTGTTGCAAAATGACCATGTCCCGGCCGACAAAGAACGTCATTGCATCGTCAACCGCAATCCTCCTTCTGACAAAGGTGAATTGGCGGAGCTGATGGTGAGCGAGATCTTGCCAGCGATCGAAAATCGCACTGGCGGCATTTTCAACTACAAAGTGAAAAACTTTAATCGTTCGATTGGTGCACGTTTGTCCGGCGAAATCGCCAAACGCTATGGCAACCAGGGCATGGCGGACGCATCAATCAACCTGCGCTTGAACGGCTCCATTGGCCAGAGCTGGGGCGTGTGGAACGCCGGTGGTCTCAACATGCATCTCACCGGCGAAGCCAATGACTACGTGGGCAAAGGCATGGCTGGCGGCAAGCTGGTAGTCGTACCGCCGCCGGGCAGCACGTTCAAGAGTCAGGACACTTCAATTATCGGTAACACCTGTTTGTACGGCGCAACCGGCGGCAAATTGTTTGCAGCCGGCACAGCGGGCGAACGCTTCGGTGTCCGCAACTCGGGTGCGCATGCGGTTGTGGAAGGCGCTGGCGATCATTGCTGCGAATACATGACAGGCGGTTTGATCACTGTGCTGGGTCGTACCGGTCATAACTTCGGCGCCGGTATGACAGGTGGTTTTGCGTATGTGCTCGATCTCGACAAGGACTTTGTCGACAAGTACAACCACGAGCTGATTGAAGTACATCGCTTGCGCAATGAATTCATGGAAGAGTATCGCAACCATTTACGCAGTGTGATCGAAGAGTATGTGCAGGAAACCGGCAGTGCCTGGGGCCAGCACATCCTCGACAATTTCATGGATTACCTGCGCAAATTCTGGCTGGTGAAACCGCTGGCAGCCAACATGAAGAACCTGCTGCAGCACGTTACCCTGAATCCGCAATAAACATTGTTGCCGCGCAAGCGGCAATTGGTTAGCTCAGTTTGTGAGCGCATTTGGTGAACGCATTTGGTGAACAGAGAGCCGCGAATGTCATCCGAAATCATCATTAAATCGAAAGACACGTTCCAGTTCGTCAAGACTGCACGTATTGATCCCGAGAAGAAGGAACTGTCTGTGCGACAGGCCGAATTCGTGGAGATCTATAACCCGTTCAAACAGGAAGA
>CANCGR010000032.1 GCA_947377625.1 Gammaproteobacteria bacterium
GGATATCAATTTTCCCATTCCAATAACAATAACCGCTCTGCATTTGCCTGCAGGCTGTTGTATCCCAAGCGGAGATAGACCTGATGAGAATCATTCTTCTTGGCGCCCCTGGCGCCGGCAAAGGCACGCAGGCTGAATATCTGCGTGAAAACTATAACATTCCCCAGATTTCGACCGGCGACATGCTGCGTGCAGCAGTAAAAGCCGGGTCGCCACTGGGAATGCAGGTGAAGTCTGTAATGGAAAGTGGCGGCCTGGTGACAGATGAAATAATCATCGCGCTGATCAAGGACCGCATCACCCACGCAGACTGCGCCAACGGATTTTTGTTCGATGGTTTTCCGCGCACGATTCCGCAAGCACAAGCTTTGGTTGATGCAGGAGTCGATATCGACGTCGTGCTTGAAATTGATGTGCCAGATGCAGAGATTGTTCGTCGCCTCAGTGGTCGTCGTGTACATCCAGGCTCAGGTCGCATCTATCACATCGAAAACAAACCGCCGCAGGTTGCCGGTGTCGATGACCTCACCGGTGAAGCATTGATCCAGCGTGAAGACGACAAGGAAGAGACAGTTCGCAAACGTCTCGCCGTCTACCACGATCAGACCAAACCACTGGTAAATTTCTACAAAAAAGCCGCTGCTGAAAAAAAATCTTTACGCTTCCTTGCCATGGGTGGCGTGGGCGATATCGCCGCCATTCGCGCTTCTCTCAAAACTCTGCTGTCACACTGACAGAAATTTTTTCATCAAGAAATATGCGCAATGCTCTGCATATTTCTTGATGAAAAATTCCGCGTGTTGATCCGGACCTGAAAATTTCCCTGCTTGAATCCTCACTTTGCCTGTGCCGAACAGGGGTGTCTCCCGGCACTCAAAGTCGGCCTCTTGTCAACATGCTTGTTGAAAAAAATATTTTTAGTGTGTTAATGTTGGCTCCGAACATGCAGTGACACAGGTTGAACGATGGTTGGCAGGGGTACGTGAAGGGAGTGGAAAGGGAGTTGGGAGGCCAGTTTGGGAGTGAAAAGGACATAACAAACGATCGAAGCAACAACGAATTAAACCAGCAACAAGAGAGACAGAAATCCTGATATGGGATCCAAAGTGAAACGCAAGCCCGGTCGACCAGGCAAAGAAGCAGTCGTAGTTGCGGGTTCGACTGATGCAGTAACCAACGGCCAACGAGGCCGTCGATCAATGCCCGCCGTACGAATTGCCCGCACACGATTTGCAGATGCCCAACGCCGATTGGCGGCTGTAGAAAAAACCATAAGGGTGGCCAAGCTCGATCTGGTCATTGCCAGTAGCAGAAAGGAAGCAGTAGCAGCGCGCGTGCGCATCAAGGCAGCGATGCCTTTGTTGAAGCAGGCCAGACAGACCTTGAAGCAGGTGTCGACCACCCTGCGCCAGGTATTGAAAGTGGAAGCGGCCAAATCCAGGGCGCTGGCCCAGGCAAGAGCGGTGGCGATTTACAAAGCCAAGCTGCAAGCCAAGCTGGGGAGTGACTGGAACAAGATACTCGGTCGTTTTACTTCCGCGTGGAAGAAGAAGTGCAGCAAGATTATTTCCAGAAAGCTGGCAGCACGGATAAGGAAGGAAGCGGAAAAATCCAGAGCCGCCGCCAGAAAAGCGAATGCCAAGGCCAGGGAGTCTGTCAAACGTGCAGAAGCCCTTGCCAAAGCTAGAGCCAGAAAAGCCACAGCCAAAACTCGCGTCAAGGCCAGGAAACTGGCGGCACAGCTTAAGGTGAAGGCAAGACTGGCGGTTAAAAAAGTAGTTAGTAAGGTAGGTAGTAAAGCAGCAAGGAAGACCAGACTGGCAGTTGTATCGACCAGAAAAGTCTCTCGTAAAAAACGTAGTAAATGACTAGTCATCAATAAAGCCGGAGGAATCATAGACACTATGAAGAAAGCAGCCAAGAAAGCAGCAAAACCAGCCAAGAAAAAAGTTGTAGCCAAGAAAGCCGTAGCGAAAAAAGCGCCTGCCAAAAAAGCAGCGAAAAAAGCACCGGCCAAGAAAAAAGCTGTGAAGAAAGCAGCCAAGAAAAAAGCCGCAGCAAAAGCAGCAGGCGCAGCGAAAGCAGTAGCGAAAAAGAAAGCACCTGCCAAGAAAAAAGCTGCCAAAAAAGCAGTGAAAAAAGCACCAGCCAAGAAAAAAGTTGCTAAGAAAAAAGCAGCCAAAAAGAAAGCCAAGTAATCAGGCTTTGCTTAGACCCTTGGCAGTCTCCGGCCTCATGCTGGAGCTGCCCCGGGATTCTGGCGGTCCATAATCCCTCGGGGTTCGCTACTCGAGGGATTTTTTTTGTCAGGTCTTTTTATGCCCACCTTGCTCGCCTTTGACACCTCGACTGAAGCCTGCTCTTGCGCAGTGTTGTTCGGTGGCCGTCTGGAAGAGCGCTTTGAACTCATCCCGCGCCAACACACCCAACTCTTGTTGCCGATGATCCATGGCATGTTGAGTGAACTTGGCCTGCGCTTTACTGATCTGGATGCCGTTGCCTTCGGCAAGGGCCCTGGTTCATTTACCGGTTTACGTATTGCGGCTGGTGTTGCACAGGGCATTGCCTTTGCAGCCGACTTGCCGGTTATTGGCGTGTCCACATTGGCGGCATTGGCGGTCGAAGCAGCCGAATCCGAAAAAGCAGCACTGGTCTTCAGTTGCCTTGATGCACGTATCGATGAGATTTACTCCGGCTGGTATCAGGTAAGAGATGGCATGCCGCTGTTGTTGGGCCAGGAGCAGCTGTGCCGCCCTGAGTTGTTGTCATCCGATGTGCCCAAAGCGGAGGGACCAATACTTGCTGCCGGCAATGGCCTGCAATTCCAGGCTCGATTGCCGTCATCGGTGCATACAAGTTTCGAGAATAGTTTGCCGCTGTTGTTGCCACGCAGCCGCTATATCGCAAGAATTGCCAGCCAAATGTGGCAGCGCAATGAAACCATGGCGCCCGAGTCCATTGAGCCGGTCTACCTGCGTGACAAAGTGACGCAGAGTCAGAGACAGTAGTCATTCAGTTGGAAACAAAACCATGTTCGTTGCAGATTTCGATGTAATACGCGCCACTGTGCTTGCGCTTATCCAGGGCCTGACAGAATTTCTGCCCGTCTCAAGTTCGGCGCATCTGATTCTGCCGTCTGAATTGTTCGGCTGGGAAGACCAGGGTCTGAGTTTCGATATGGCCTTGCATCTTGGCAGCCTCATGGCGGTGCTGATTTATTTCCGCAAAGACCTGCTGCAAATTGCCAGCGGATTTTTACGCCAGATTTTGCAAAAGCAGAGCTCGGATGAAAGCCGCTTGGGCTGGCACCTTATCCTCGCTACCATCCCGGCTATGGTGGCAGGCTTGTTGTTTGAACATGAGGTAGAAACCCGGCTGCGCAGTGTGCATGTCATCATCGTTACCACTATTTTTTACGGTATTTTGCTCGGTGTTGCCGATCGCATGGCGTTGCAAAGCAAGGGCCTGCATCAACTGACCTGGCGCACCAGCCTGGTGATAGGTCTGGCCCAGATGCTGGCCATCATTCCAGGCACTTCCCGGTCGGGTATCACCATGACGGCCGCGTTGTTCAGCAATCTGAAACGTGCCGACGCCGCGCGGTTTTCATTCCTGTTATCGATCCCGACTATCGGCGGGGCAGCACTGCTGAAGCTGATTGAGCTGCTGCGCAGTACGGGTGTTAACTGGCACGAACTCATCTATGCCATGATCCTGACCGGCATTGTTGCCTATCTTTGCATTCACTATTTTCTCAAGCTGATTGCCAATATCAGTTTCATCCCGTTTGTGGTGTACCGGGTGTTGCTGGGTGTGGTGCTGCTGGCGCTGTTCGGATTTGGAAGCTGAAATCCCATGTTGCTGAGCGCTGGCGACAAAGATCAAAGCGACAAGGTTCGCATACACGTCGAACAGTCGGTACTCGATGATCTGCGTTACCGCCTTGGGCACACGCGCTGGCCAAGCGATATCGCCAATGACAACTGGAGTTATGGCACCAACTGTGCGTACCTGCAGCAACTGGTCGACTACTGGCTGAACAACTACAACTGGCGCCAGCAGGAACAATGGCTAAACAGTTTCAATCATTGCCGCAGCCGCATTGATGATCTGGACATCCATTACCTTCATCAGCGCAGCTGCGTGCCGGGCGCGATTCCCGTACTGCTGCTGCACGGATGGCCCGGCAGTTTTGTGCAGATGCTGAAGCTGTTGCCCTTGCTTATTGATCCTGCTGCCCATGGCTTGCCCGCGAAGCAGGCTTTTCATGTGGTGGTCGCTTCATTACCTGGTTTTGGTTTCTCTGACGCGCCCAAAGCGCCGGGCATGGCACTGGAAGCGGTGGCTGGCGTGATGTCGAAACTGATGAAGGATGTATTGGGCTATGAACGCTACGGCGTGCGAGGTGGCGATCTTGGCGGTGCTGCCATCGACCAGATGATCCGGCATTTTCCGCAGCAGATAATCGGCGCCCATCTGACGCAGATCATCGTCTCGACACCAGTAGTCTTGTCGGCAGATGCAAGTGCGGCTGAAAGAGCCTTCCTCGATCAATGCATGGCGCTGGTGAACACCGAGTTTGCCTATGCGCGCCAGCAGGCTTCCAAACCGCAGACACTGGCCTATGGTCTTACCGACTCACCTGCAGGCCTGGCTGGGTGGATCATCGAAAAATATCGCACCTGGGGTGACACCAACGGCGTCATTGAAAGCCGCTTTGACAAGGACTTTCTGATTACTACCTTGATGAGTTATTGGCTCAGCAACAATATCGGTCCTTCCATGCGCACCTATTATGAAATGGTGCGTAACCGCGGCAGCACGGTTAAATCGGCCGTGCCTGTGGCGTTTTTGATGAGCCCCGCCGACATGTTCCCGCCAGCGCCGCGTGAATGGGCGCAGCGCACGCATAATGTGATACGTTTTAACCAGGCGGTCAGCGGTGGCCATTTTCTGGAATGGGAAGAACCCGTTCTGGTGGCGCGTGACATGCAGGAATTTTTTGGCACACTCTAACGACAAACCACAGGGGAAATGACATGGACTCATTGCAAAAACTGGTAATTGAACAAGCTTGCACACGCCTGATGAACCAGTTCGCCATTCTCAATGACCAGGGGCGCTTCAGCGAGCTGGCCGAATTGTTTGTGGAAAGTGCTACCTATGCTCGCCCGATTGCACCCGATGCGTTGATTGAAGGGCGCGCCAACATCCGCGCTACCTTTGAGGCGCGTCCGAAAGAACGGGTAGGGCGCCATATCATCAGCAATATCGTGATTGATGTGCACAGCCCGGTGCACGCCACCGGCACTTGCTATGCGCTGTTGTTCAGCGGCAACGTCGACAAGCCAGCGGAAAAATTTGGTTTGCAGGCAATGCCGCCGCAGCTGGTCGGCGAATACCACGATGAATTCGTACTGACACCGGCCGGCTGGATGTTCAAGCAACGCAAAGGCCGCATCATCTTCTCGGCATAACCTGCCATAAGGGTTGCACTTGAGTGGTCGCAACCCGGCCAGCCTCAACCCCGGTAGTTGAGCTCAATCTTGATGCCGTTGGGATCAAACAGGAACAGCTGTATCAAGCCCACGTGTGGCACGTCGTTACGATGGAACGGCACACTGAGTTGTTGCAGCTTGTTGATCATTTCCTGCGCGTTGTTGCCGTTGAACGCGATGTGGTCAAACACGCCGGTGCCATTGGCGCGGGTAGTTACCGGAATACCCAACGCGTTGGAATGTACCGTGTAGGTTTCCCACTCCGCGATATGGATCACTGGCGTATCACCCAGATACAACCAATAACCGGGAAAGCCGAGATCAGCACGAAAGCCCACGTTGAAGCCGATCACATCACGGTAGAAATCGCGGGTAGCCTCAATGTCATCGGTCATCACCAGATAGTGTTCGAGTTTGGTCAGTGGCATGGCTTGCTCCGGTGCAACCAAGAGATGTTGAGCGCAGATGATACCCAAAGGGCAAACATGATCCACGCAACTTTATTCTGTCAGCGGTGAAAAACTGGTAGCGGAGAAAAGGTGGTGGGTTTACGAGAAAGCCCACGTCAAACCCACCTCGTAAAAACCCTTTGCAAAAAGCCTGGGCTGCCACATCAGGCGATTGAATCCTGCAAAGCCTGTCGCAGGATGCTGATGGCAATTTCCATATCCTCGCGACTGACCAGCAGATCCGGTAACAGTCGGATGATGCCGTTGCGGGTGGGTACTACCAGCAAGCCGGCCTCAGCGCAGCGCAGCGTCAGCTGCCGCGCCAGGGTCGCTTCGTGAAACTCCATCGCACAAATCAAACCTGCGCCGCGTACCTGCCGGATCAGCTGCGGAAAAGTTTGCTGTAAACCTTGCAGCGCTTGCAGCAGCACACTGCCAGACAATTGCACACGGCTGGCAATGTTGTGATCAAGCAGATAACTGATCACGGTTTTCGACAATGCACAGCCGAGCGGATTGCCGCAGTAAGTGCCACCATGATCATCTTTCTGGATACGTGCGTTCACCTGTGCACTTACTGCAAACGCCGCGAACGGGAAGCCGCCGGCTATGCCTTTGGCCATTGTCATGAAATCCGGCGCTATTGGCGTGGGGCTGTGCTCCAGCGCGAAGAACTTGCCGGTGCGGCAGAAGCCGGTCTGGATCTCGTCAACGATCAGCAGGGCGCCATGCTGGCGACACAGAGCCTGCACTTCACCCAACCAGCTCTGCGGTGGAATTTGCACGCCACCCTCGCCCTGAATGGGCTCGACTATGACGGCAGCAGTTTCACCATCAATTACAGCGGCCAATGCAGCAGTATCGCCGTGGGGCACGAATGAGATGTCCGGCAACAGCGGCAAGTAACGCGCACTGTTGTCGGTGCCACGCGACACCGACAGCGTATTGAACGAGCGACCATGGAAACTGCCCTGCGTGCTGATCACCTTGTGCTTGCCGGTGATTTTGCGCGCCAGCTTGAGCGCCGCGTCATTGGCTTCGGCGCCGCTGTTGCAGAAGTAGGCATTGCTCAAATTGGCCGGCAGCACCTGTTGCAGCAGTTGCAGTAATGCCGCGCGTTCCGGGGAATAGGTGAAGCCGGAGTTGGGGCTCTGCATCAAGCGTGCGGCCTGCGCTGTGATTGCCGCCACCAGCACCGGATGACTGTGACCAAGACAGGTCACACCCCAGCCGGAGGTGAAGTCCAGATAGGGTTTGCCGGCTTCATCCCACACCTGAGTGCCTTTGCCGTGCGTAAACGAAAGCGGCAGCCGCTCACAGAAGGTGATGCCGAGGTGGTTCTCTATGTCGATGGTGCTCATAACGTCTCCTTGCTCTGGTCTGAAAAGAAAATGCAGGCAAAAAAAAACCCCCGGTGTCTGCGACATCCGGAGGTTTTTGGAAACCTGCTTGGTGGTGTTTAAAGGCTTACCGCCTGTTTCTCCACTGCTTGCTTGCCATTGCCTCCGGTGCTGACCTTGCCGCACGCGCACGACCGCGCGCCGCGGCAGAGGCTGCGGCGGCGAACATCATGGCTTGTGACGATTGGGCGTAGAGCATTTGGAAGCTTGGCTCGGTGAAGAAGGCGCGCACTTTATCGGTGTTTATTTGGTGGAGTCAATGAATGATTGGCTACTTTTTTCTCTGGTTCAGCAGTGTTTCCATCTCATCCATGATCGCATTCATGCGCGTAATCACAGCTTGATAGGGCGCAGGCGTTGCCATATCGACACCGGCATTGCGCAACAGTTGGTAGGGATAATCAGAGCTGCCTGCTCGTAGCAGGTTCTTGTAGTTGTCGACGCCAGCCTGGCCTTGCTTGACGATCTTCTCGTACAACGCGGTGCCGGCAGTCAGTGAGGTCGCGTACTGGAATACGTACATGTTGTAGTAGAAGTGCGGCACAAACATCCACTCGTTGTTGTAGAGCGGGTCGATCTCCACCACGCCTTGGTCAGAGCCGTGGTAGCGACGCAGCAGTTCGCCATACATCTGCGAGATCTTCTCGCCACTCAGCGCTTCGCCGCGTTCCACCGCTTCGTACAAGCTCAGTTCGAATTCGGCGAACATGGTCTGCCGGAAATAGGTACCGCGCAGATTTTCCAGACCGTAGCCGAGATAGAACAGTTTTTCTTCCGGCGTGCTGGCGTGCTGGCTCATGTATTGCTGCAGCACCAGCTCCAGTGAAGTAGAGGGAATTTCGGCGATGAACGTAGCGTAGTCAGCAGTTTCAAAGGGCTGTGCTTTTTTCGCATACAGTGTGTGCATCGCATGTCCCCATTCATGTGCCATGGTAGAGAGCGAGTCAAAATCGTTGTTGTGGTTCAGCAGCAGGTAGGGATGCACGTCGTAGGCGGAGCCGTTCATGTAGGCGCCGCTGCGTTTGCCTTGCTGCGGATAGATATGCATCCAGCGTGAGTTCATCGCGCTGCGCTGCTGGGTGACCCAGTCGTCGCCGAGCAGTTGCATTGCCGCCAGTGTGATCGACTTGCTGGTGGCAACGTCGAACTTTTTGTCGAGGGACACCAGCGGCGGGTAGATATCGTAGTAATGCAGTTGTTCAAGCCCGAGCATGCGTGCGCGCAGCTTGAAATAGCGATGCAGGGTTGGCAACGATTGGTTCACTTGCTCAACCAGCGTGTGATAAACCGCCGGTGGCAAGTTGTCGTCGTACAGCTCTCGCTCCAGCACGCTGTTGTAATGACGCGCCTTGGCCAGAGCCACCTGGGTCTGGATA
The DNA here is from genome assembly GCA_947377625.1 of Gammaproteobacteria bacterium. GTDB lineage: Bacteria > Pseudomonadota > Gammaproteobacteria > Pseudomonadales > Pseudohongiellaceae > CAILUG01. The sequence goes on from CANCGR010000032.1 coordinate 8,724, forward strand.
TGGCTGTTCAGCACCATGCCGACGCTGTTGCGGTATTCCTGCCACTTGCTCCAGAACAGATCGAAAGCTTGTTTGCGGATGGCCGGGTCAGGATTCGAGCGCAAGCGGCCATAGCCCTGTGAATCGACGCGCACTTGTTCGCCAGTGGGCAGCGTCAGCGTTGGAAACGGAATGTCGGAATTTTCCAGAATGCTGTAGATGGAAGAGGGTGCGTCAAACGGTTGCGAGAAAAACGCTATGGTCTGCTCGGCTTCGGCCCCGAGTGTGTGTTTGGCTTTGCGCAGCGTATTGTCGAGTGGATGTTTGAAGGGCGCCAGCTTGGGGTTGTCGGTCATGAACTGGCGGATGCGCGTCTCGCCCACAGCAATGATTTCAGGATCTATCCAGGAGGCTGCCTGGTTCATCGCAGCAAGCATGGCTTCGGCCAATTGGTTGCGTTCCTGCGCGGCGGTTACCCGCAGGTCTTCGTCCTGTTGCAGACTGGCATAGACATAAACGCGCTGGGCCTGGCGTGACAAATCTGAAGTAAATTGGAGTGCCTTGTACAAGTTGTCGCTGCTGTTGCCGAGCGTGCCGCGAAATTGTTCAACTTTGGGGAATTCACCGAGCAGGCGTTCACGTTCGGCATTCCAGGCTGCGACGGTGGGAAACAATTCGGAGAGATCCCAACGGCTGGACGGGTCAGTCGGTGGTGTATTTTGCGCGAGTAGCGGGGCAGCAGTAGTCAGCATAAGAGAGAACAACAAAATTGGCAGGTGACGGGGCATGGCAAAGGCTCCAGTGTGGCAAGCGATGAAGTGGAAAAGTACCACAACCAACAGACCTGCGTGGGCAGGAAATGTTGCAGTGCTTGCAGATAGCCAGTTCGTGAACCCACTGATAGTATGCGGGCGAACGTATCACATAGATGTCTTCTCAAAGACACAGGGGTAGCGTATGAAGCTCGACTTCAGCCGATGGCAGCTCGCCGTAGGAATGCTGGTGCTGGTTGTCGCACCATCCTTTGCTTTGGCACAGGGCGTAATAGCCGGTGCGGGCACTGGCCCACCGCTCACAGTAATTGCGCCGCCGCAGCAATTCGCAAGCTCCGAACAGCACTACCAATTTCTGCTCGAACAAGCCAAGGGTGGCACCAAACACACGCTCACGTCGGTGCCGCGCTGGGATGGCTTGTGGGTAACCGCCGGCAACACGCACATGGACGCTTTTGTGGAAGGTGGTAATTTCAAAGGCAAGGTGCGCGAAGGCGTGCTGACTCCAGCATATGAGACGGCGTTCAAGGAGCGCTGGCGCCAGCAAACCGAAGAAGGGCAGGTGCATTACGACCGCCTTGGCCATTGTGAACCGCCCGGCCTGCCACGCTTTCTGCTGGAACCCTACTCGCATGAGTTCATCAATTTGCCGACGGAGTCGTACCTGATTAATGACTTCGGGCCGTCGATCCGCCGCGTGCTGATCGGCAAACAGCACAGCAATCTTTACGGCACGCACTCGTGGTATGGCGATACGATAGGATTCTGGGATGCTGACAAACTGGTGCTGAACACCAAATATCTCTATCCGGCCGACTTCACGCGTTGGTCGCCGATGACGAGCAACCAGTTCGAGACGCTCGAAATTTGGCAACTGAAAAAATATGCTGACGGAATTGAACGGATTGAAGTGCAGGCAACGTTCTACGACAAGTTCGCATTTGTGAAGCCGGTGAGCGCTGTCTATTCGTTTCGTCGCGCAGTTGAACTCGAGAAGGCCGACTATCGGGTGAACCACTGGGAGTGCGACCAGACCAGCAACGCCTACCTTGATGACAAAGGCAACACCAACTTCCACTTGCCCGGTGAAGCAGGCTTCAACGACGGGCGCGGCTCGACCATGTTCCCTGAGCTGCCGGGGCAGACGCGTGATCCGATCTACAACACTACGCTGCCAACAGTGCCAAACGCAGCACAGCCAACGAATTCGAACAAAGGAGTGACGCCATGAAGAAGCTGATCAGTTCCCTGTCATTCGTGGCCGCAGCTGCGATGTTGACTGCAAGCGTTGCACAAGCACACCACTCCTTCTCGATGTTCGATGGCAAGACGCAGCTGGTCAAAACCGGCACTGTCGTGCGCTGGGCTTTCAACAACCCGCATTCGTGGCTCTACCTCAACGTCAAGAATGAGGATGGCACGCTGACGCTGTGGAGCTTCGAAGGCTCGTCGCCTACGGGTCTGATCCAACGCGGCATCACTGGCGACACCTTCAAGCCTGGCGCCGCAGTGACTTTCATGTATTGTCCGTTGCGCGACGGCCGGCCGGGCGGCGCCATTGGTTGGGTGAAGCTTGACGACGGCAAGTCACTCAATCCTGCCGACGGTGGCTGCAACGGCAACGCCGAGCCGAAAGAACCTTTGAAGTAAGCGTTATCCAGCACGCAACTTATAAGCGGTTGTCCTGGCAGTAATGCTCCGGCGGGTCATTGCCCTCGAGCCACTTGAGTGTCCAACTGGCGGACCACGGACGCGTGTAAGTGGCGGGATCGTTGATGGTGAGCTGGTAGTTGAGGGTGCCGTAGTTTGCACGTGTCAAACGTTCGGTGACATGCATGTACTCGCTGTGCGGCAAACCGCCGGGCAGCCAGAATCTTTCGGTGTAGCCTTCCGATTCAATGACCAGGCTATCGCCTTCCCAGTGCGCCGTATTGCGGCCGTAATAGAGCAAGTTGCCAACATCAAGCTGGAATGCCTCGCTGTCGAGCGCGCGGCCATCGGTGTAGATCAGATGCCAGTCGTGGTTGCCGCCACCGGCGATGACGAAGATGCGCTGCAGTGCTTTGTCTTCCAGCAGTTGGATGCCATAAGCATCCAGAAATTTACGTGGTCCCGCAGGTGGACGGCATTCGAGATAGGTGGGGTCACTGCGCAGAAAGTTGCGCTGGCGTGCTTCGTACAAACGCAATGCCCAAGTCTGCAGTGGCGCAACTCGCGCAGCGTCGGTGAGGTTGAGCAGTTGGCCGTTGGCCTGCATAGGCACGTTGCTGCCGTCTTCCATTAGCACGTTGGTGGCTGGCACCCAGTAGCCCGCTTTACCCGGTGGCGCTCCCAGTCGTGGTTTGCCATCGGGCCAGCGTGGCGTGGGTGAAGTGTTGTCGGTAGCGATGCTGGCCAGTAACGATGGTATCGGCACAGTGAAAAGAGCAGCGCCACTGGCATCCACTACCACTGAGTTGCCCCACACTTGCCGGCTGTCGTCGCGTGCACGTAATCCATTCACTGTAATTAGGGTGCCGACTTGCAAGCTGCTCTCAGTCCAGCCGTTGAGTTCCAACAACTGCGGACTTTCGAGTTCCACATACCAAGGAAGTTCACTGCTGCCATTGGCAACCAGCATGAATATGTGTGCGTGCGGAAAGGCCCAATCGATACGGCTGACGCGGCCATGCAGCGTGACAGTGCGCGCCGGATCGAACTTGGTGGTAATGCCATGGTGTGCCTGCACCGTGCTGCTGCCGAGCAACAGGCACAGTGCTGCAATCAGGAATACTTGGCGGGTGCGTAACATGATGCCTCAGGGATAGATCGGCTGGTTGCGATTCATGCT
>CANCGR010000033.1 GCA_947377625.1 Gammaproteobacteria bacterium
TCGACCGGCACCAAGATTGTTACCGTGCGTTCCACTGACCGCGGCCGCACCTGGAACGGCGAGAACCCCGAGATCAACGTGCAAGCGGCAGGCGGCCCCACCGCCAAGCCGTTCGCCGAGATGGGGCCGATAGACTATCTCGACAAGAACGTGTTGCTGTGGTCGTTCAGCTCCGGGTTCGGCACACCGGCGGGCCGCGCACCGCTGCGCATCTCGAAGGACGCCGGCCGCACGTGGTCGGGCCCAACCGAGCTGGCGATGGATGGCCTCAATTCGCTGACCGCACTCAACTCCTATCTAGTGCGGCCCGACGGACGCTGCCTGCTGTTCATGTTCGAAGTAGCGCCCGACGGCAATCGTCGCCCGGTCGTGTTTGGCAGCATGGACGGCGGCACCGAATTTCATTTCATGAGCTACGTTACCCCTGAGCACGATGTTGAAGCCGCCGCCAAGAGCAACCGCGCCGCCAGCAGTCTCGCATTCTCCGGGCATCGTTGGTTCTATCCGCGCGCGACCTTGCTGCCTAATGGCCGCATCCTGTGCACACTGCGTTGTCAGCGCGACCCGACCGGCGATATGTGGACCGAGGTTTACCAAAGCGATGACGGCGGCCGCACCTGGGGCTTTCTGTCGCGCGTCAACGACTTCGGTGCACCGGGTTCACTGGTGCGCATGAAGGATGGCCGCCTTACCATGGTCTACGGTTATCGCCTGCCGCACTACGGCATTCGCGCCACGGTGAGTGAAGACGAAGGCAAGACCTGGGGGAACGAACTGATCGTGCGCGATGACGGCGGCAGTTGGGATCTCGGTTATCCGAACGCCTGGGAAGTTGAACCCGGCAAGATCGGTTGCATCTATTACTTCAACAGCAAAGACGATCCGTTGCAGGTCAATGGCGGCAAGCGCCATATTGCCCGCAGCATTTTTACCGTGTAATCCATAATAACCAACCAGAGGGACTTCCATCATGCAACGCCGCACATTACTTGGTTCTGCACTCACCGCTGCTGTCGTTAGCTCACTGCCCAAAGCAGTGTTCGGCGCCGACAAACCGGCTTTCAAACTGTTCGACACCCACGCGCACTTCTACACCAACGATGCCGACAAATATCCGTTCAACGCCAAAGGCGCACGCTTTGGCGCCGAAAAAATGATTGCCAAGGCCATGGCCAATCCGATGACACCGGAAGTGATCTTCAGCCAATGGGATGCCGCCGGCGTAGAGATGGGTTGTGGTGTGCAGTACAACAGCACCTATGCCACCGACAATCGCTACCTGCTAGACATGGTCGCCAAATATCCCAACCGCATCGTGCCCGTGGTAATTCTGGCGCCTACCGATGCCGCCACTCCGGCAGCACTGGCGCGCATGGCGAAGGAAAACAAAATCAGCGGCGTGCGTTTTACCAGCTCAGCCGATGCCGCAGGCGAGTTTGTATTTCTGACCGATGCTGCCAAAGGTGCGTGGCAAGCTGCCAACGACCTGGGCCTGGTAATTGTGCTGATGCCGATAGGCGCCGGCATGCCGAATGCGATGAAACGTGTGGCTGAACATGCCGCCCGCTATCCCAACGTGAAGATCGTACTCGACCACATCGGCTTTCCAACGCCGGGAGTGACTCCGACTTTTGGTTTCAGCCCCGAGCATCTGGCGCTGGCTGCGCACAAGAATGTTTACTACAAATACACAACCTTGCTGATTGAACAAATGCAGGAAGCCAAGGTGCCGTTGCAGGATTTTGTGAAATATGTGGTGGGTATTTATGGCGCCGATCATATGGTGTGGGGTTCCGATATCGGCAACACCGAAGGCAAGTTCACCGACTTCGTGCAGCATGCACTTGAATCAGCCAAGGGCCTGACGCTGGCGCAACAGAAGGCGATGTTTTATGACACTGCCCTTTCTGTGTTCATTCCTGGCGGTCGCGGACCTGCCAAGGCATAACAAGCGCACGCAACAAAAGCCAATGCCGTCGAAGTCATGTTGCCCGGCGGCATTGGCAGTATTTCTGCCTATCCCACCCTGCCACTGCCAGTTACCGGTTGTTGCCACCAGGTAATATCGAGCCCGACCTGCGCCGCCAAACCTGCCAGCACGGCCGGCACATCAACAGCATTGAGCAGCACTTCCACCACAATGCGCTGGCGACGGCCACTGACCTGTTCAGCCAATGACATCGCGCCATGGCGGCCATGGCCGCGCACAGGCCACGAGGTAAAGCCACTGATATGGTCGAGTTCCAGCAGGTAGTCGACCAGGTCTTCTTCCAGTTGCGGATTAAGGTTCAGGGTTAGCAAGGTATCCATGGTTGTCTCAGCTCGCGGTCGGTTTCATGTGGAAATGACGGTAGATCACCGGCAACAAAAACAGCGTCAACAGTGTGGAGCTGATGAGTCCACCCACCACCACGATTGCCAGCGGCTTCTGGATTTCAGAGCCCGGGCCGCTTGCCAGCAACAGCGGCACCAGGCCGATGGCGCAGATGCTGGCTGTCATCATCACCGGCCGCAAACGCCGCACAGCGCCTTCTCTCACCACTTCGGCCACGGCCATGCCTTTGGCCGCCAGTTGATTGAAATACGACAGCATGACGACGCCGTTGAGCACAGCAATGCCGAGCAAGGCGATAAACCCCACCGAGGCCGGCACCGAAATGAACTCGCCAGTCAGCCACAGCGCAATCAGGCCACCCGTCAATGCAAACGGAATCATTGAAAGAATGATCAGGGTTTGCTTGATGGAACGGAACGTCAGGAACAACAGGAACGCGATCAGCAGCAAGGCCACCGGTACTACCAGCATCAGCCGCGCGGCCGCACGTTGCTGGTTTTCAAATTGACCGCCCCACTCCAGCCGGTAACCGGTTTCAAAATTGACTTTGCTTGCTACCGCCTGTTTGGCTTCTTCGACAAAACCCACCAAATCACGTCCTTCCACATTGGTACGCACCACCGCAAAGCGTTTGCCGCCTTCGCGATTGATGGCAACCGGGCCTTCAATCGGCTCGATGCGCGCCAGTTCCGACAGCGGAATCATGCCGCCACCGGGCAAGTTGATGAAGTCATTGCTCAGTTGCTCAAAGCCGTCACCCTGCAGGCTGCGATAGCGCAACATCAGCGGCACGCGTGCCGTGCCTTCAATCACAGTGCCCACGTGACTGCCTTCGATTTCAGCGCGCAGTCGCGCCTGCAACTCGTCAGCGTTAAGGCCGAGCTGGCCCGCGCGCAAACGGTCGATGCTGATCTGCAGATATTGCGCGCCCTTGTTGATGGTGGCGATGGTATCGATACTGCCTTTTACGCTGCCGATGGCGGCGGAAACTTCATCGGCATAACGATTCAACAACGCGATATCGTTGCCAAAAATCTTGATGGCCACATCACCGCGTGAACCGGTCAGCATCTCGGAGACCCGCATGTCGATCGGTTGCGTGAACGCGAAGTTGATGCCGGGAAAGCCTGTCATCACCGCGCGCAATTTGTCTTCCAGCGCCTTCTTGCTGCCAACTTGCCATTCTTCACGCGGCTTCAGCTGCAGAAACATGTCAGTCTCGTTGAGTCCCATCGGGTCGAGCCCGATTTCGTCGGCACCACTGCGCGACACGATGCGCACAATCTCCGGCACCGCCGCCTTGAGCGCCTGCTCCACCTGCTGCACGTTGTGAATGGTGCTGTTGAGGTTGATCGACGGGATCGACTCCAGCTGGATGATCAGGTCACCCTCGTCCATGGTCGGCATGAAAGTTTTGCCGACGAACGGCAGCAACATCAGGCTTGCCACCAGCAAGATGCCGGCACCAATCAGCAAGCCGCGCGGCCGTGCCAGCACTTTGGTCAACAGCGGCGAATATACCGAAGTCAGCTTGCGGCTTAGCCAGGGCTCGTCGTGCCCATCCGACTTGATCAGGTAAGACGCCACCACCGGAATCACCGTCAACGACAGCACCAGCGAACCCACCAGTGCAAACACAATAGTGAGTGTCACCGGCCCAAACAATTTGCCTTCCAGCCCCTGCAGTGACAACAGCGGCAGAAACACAATGATGATGGTGGCGATACCGGCTGTTACTGGCACGGCCACGTCTTTGACGGCACGAAACACCAGATGCAACATCGGGGTGGCATGTTTGCGACCTTGCGCGTGGGCAAGTCCTGACACAATGTTTTCGACAATCACGATGGAGGAATCCACCAGCATGCCGATGGCAATCACCAAACCACCCAAGCTCATCAGGTTGGCCGACATCCCCATCGCATTCATCAGGATGAAGGTAAACAGCGCCGACAACGGCAGCACTACTGCCACTGTCAGCGCGGCGCGGATGTTGCCAAGGAACAAGCCGAGCAATACCAGCACCAGCACCACCGCTTCCAGCAAAGCCTCGGCCACTGTATGCACCGCGCCTTTGATAAGAACGCTGCGGTCATAAAAAATATTGGTGCTGGTGCCGGCCGGCAGCGTGGGTTCGAGCACCGCGAGTTTGTCGCGCACCAGATTCACCACATCACGTGCATTGGCACCGCGCAGCCCGATCACCAAAGCTTGCACAGCTTCGCCTTCGGCATCGGCTGTCACCGTGCCATAGCGTTCAAGCGTGCCCAGTTTTACATCGGCCAGATCAGCCAGCGCCACGCGTTTGCCGGCAGAATTTCCCACCTGAATGGCGCGAATGTCTTCCAGCGTGGTGATGGCACCCGCCACGCGCACCAGCATCGCTTCTTCACCCTGGTCGATACGCCCGGCACCGTCATTGCGATTGTTGGCTTTGAGGGCAGTGACCAGATCAGCATCACTGAATTTCAAACTGTTCATGTACTCGCGGCGCGGAATTACCTGGTAGGTTTTCACAAAGCCGCCCAATGCATTCACATCGGCAACGCCGGGCACCGAACGTAATGCCGGCCTGATGGTCCAGTCGAGCAGGTAGCGCTTTTGTTCCAGCGTCAGTGCATCGTTGTCGATGGTGAACATGAACATGTCACCCAGTGGTGTGCTCATCGGTGCCAGCCCGCCGCTGATGGTGCCGGGCAAATCGCCCCACACATTGTTCAAGCGTTCTGCTACTTGCTGGCGCGCCCAGTAGATATCGGTGCCTTCGCTGAAATCGAGCGTGATTGAACTCAACGCATATTTGGAAATCGAGCGCAGGATTTCCTGCTTGGGAATGCCAAGCAGCTCCACTTCCACCGGCTGCGTGATCAAGGCCTCCACTTCTTCCGGCGTCATGCCGGGCGATTTGATGATGATCTTGACCTGGGTCGGTGAAATATCGGGAAACGCATCTATCGGCAGTTTCAGCAGCGCAGAGCCGCCAACGCCGATCAGCAACAGGGCCAACAACAAGGTCAACAGGCGCTGGCTGAGGGCAAACTGGATCAGTCCGCTAAACATTATTCGCCTCCCAGGCCGAGCGTAATGCCTTTGAGCACAGCAGCACCGCGCACTGCTACTTCTTCGCCTGCCAACAGCCCACTGGCGGCAAGATAGTCGGCGCCCAGCGGTTGCAGGTTCAGCACCCGGCTTTCGACGCCGCTCTTGTTGCGCACATAGACCACACGATCAGCACCGTTGCGCACCACTGCTTCCGCTGGCACCACTACACCGGCCGACTGCGGCGGCAACAACACGCTCACCACCTGACCCGGCAGCAAGGGAGTGGCTGAGGTAAATTCAGCCAGCAAGCCCAGGGTTTGGGTGGCAGTATCGACCGCCTTGTCGAGTTGTTTGACTTGCAAGGTGGCATTGGTGTCTGCCAGTTGCAGACTCTGGCCAGCAGCCAGACGTGTTGCCAGGCGTGCAGGAATTTCTGCACTTACCCACAAACCGCCACCGGTAAGCGCCAGCACTGATTCACCGTCTGTGATCAAGTCGCCGGTCACACGCCGCAAATGCGTGACAACACCTGCCACTGGCGCCTTGAGCAAATAGCGGCCTGGTCTGGCTTTGCCGGTTCGCAGTGCGTTTCTTTCTTCAACACCGTAACCGCTGTTTTCCAGCCGCGTGGTCAACGCCTGCAACTGGAATGCTGAGGTGTGCTGTTCACGCTCGGTAATCTGCAAGCGTTGGGCTGAAATAATGCCATCGGCCAACAAGGCGCGATCACGCTCAAGCGCCTTGTCATTCAATTCTGCCTGCGCAGCAGCGGCCACCCACTCTTGCTGCACCGCCGCGAAATCATTGCTGCGCATGACGGCCAACAGTTCACCGGCATTTACGTGCTGGCCCGGTTGCACATTCCAGCCTTCCAGTGCACCGCTATACAAGGCGTGCAACTCCGATACTGCTTGTGGTGACGCAATGACGGTGGCGGCAAAGCGCGCACCCGCACCGGCATCCGGCACGGCGACAGCCTGAAACACCAGACCCAGCCTTTTACCGGTCGCTGCATCGAGCGGAATCTGCTGCGCGTGCAGCATGCCGGATACAAGGCCAGTAACAAAAATTGAAAGAAACTTCATGGCAATACTCCCAACACTTGATTGTAGTCAGCGATCAACCGCTGTTGTCTTTGCTGCAACATTGCCAGCGCACGCGCACTGGTGCGCGCTTCCTGCATGGCAGGCAGCACCTGCACCAGATTAAGTTCGGCCAGCGCAAAGGCACGCTGCGCCAACTCGCTGCGTTCATTGCCGATAGCGGCTTGTTGTTGTGCCAGCGGCAGCCTCGCGCGCGTCACCGACAATTCGTGTTCGGCTTCGTGCAAGGCCAACTGCATTTCACGCTGTGTGTTGCGCAATTGAACTTGCGCATCCACTTCCTGCATGCGGGCAGCGCTGGTGCGCGAGGACACATACGCACTGCCACCGAAGGGGATCGTCACTGAAATGGCAACGCTGTCGATGGTGGGCTGGAAGCGATCGCCGCGCTGGCGACGAGTGCCTACTGTCAGCTGCGGATTGCCGCGCGCAGACATTTCACTTTGCCGTATCGATGCAGCGGCCACATCAACACTGCTTTGCAAATACTGCAGCAAGGGATGGGCGGGAGTGATTTCATCAGCACTGTTCAGCGTTTCGATGAAGGCGGTGGCGGGCTTTAAATTGAGGCCCGTGGTGACGCGGTAAACAATTTCAGCGTCTTTCATCGCCGCTTCGGCCTGCAACAGACGCTGCTGTTGTTCCAGCAACAGGTTGTCAGTTTGCAGCACATCGATCCTGGCCACCGCGCCGGTTTCAAACAAACGTTGGGTGACTGCCTTCAACTGCTGCGCATCACTCGTTGCCTGTTGCTCAATAGCCAGCAGTTGCTCGGCCTCGGTAATGCCGGCCAACAAATTGCGCACGCGGCCTGCCAGCGTCAACTGCAACGCTTGCAGCCACAGCTGTGATTGCTGTTGGTACTGTTCACCCAGGTGCATAGCATCCCGCTTTTCACCGGGCCGCCATAACGGCAGCTGCACGCCGTATTCCTGTTCCTGCAAGCCTTGATGGTCGAGCGTGTTGTCATTGATATAGGCCACTACTGCACTGGGTCGTCCGGCCAGCCAACTGTGCGCGGCACCGGCATAGGCCTGCGCCTGCTGTTGGCGAACCTCAGTGCCACTCATCTCGGGTGCGTTGTGCAAGGTGCTGTCGAGGATGTCGCGAAAACGCAATGTGGCACTGGTGGCCAGCGGCGCATGCTCGTCAGGCTGGGCAGCGACGTGTCCGCCCAGCAGCAGGCAAGGCAACAGCCACAACAACGGGGTTCTCAATTTGGCATTCATGATGTTTGCACAGACCTGTCAGTAATTCTGTCTGGGCGCGAATATAGAGACCAAATCTTAAGAGTTGCTTAAAGCACGCGCGTTCCAATACCGCTTATGAACGGATCGAACGCCAGCACCGGCGAAACAGCGGTGTGCTGATTATCAGCAGCATGGCAGCGATATAGCCGCCCACTTGCGCCAACGAAGGCGTAGCCTCGTAACCCACCAGCGCATAAAGCAGCTGACCACTGACACTGAATTCAGTGAGCAAACCGGAGCTGTCCCACAATACCGGTGAATACGGCAGCCAGTTGGCTTGTGTCAGCAACAGGATTACCTGTGCGGCCATGTTGCCAGCGAACAGCACCAGCAACACCATGCCTGTGCGCAGCGCCACCAGCGAAGGCAAGGCCACCAACGCGTAGTAAAGCAAAACACCGGCACTCACGCCGATGCCAGTGGCTACACCCGTGCCCAGCAAGACCGGCATGAGGGAAGCCGGTGTGCCCATGATGCCGTCGATATACAGCAGAATTTCCGAACCTTCACGCGCGACACCGAACGCAATCACCACCAGCAGTGTCAGCCCCGCATACAGATCACGTCGGCGGCGCTGCAAGAGAGTTGATTGCAGCAACAGACAGTGCACATAAAGACACACCACAATCAAAAGCTGCATGAAGGCATTGACGATTTCCGGGCCAACGTAGTCAAACCATTGCGACAGGGCCGGCATGGCCCACGCCATCAGCGCGGCACCGGCGGTGCCTGTCAGCAGCGCTGCGCCATACCAGCGCATGGCCACGCGATGCGAGCTGGTAAAGTGTTGGTCGAGCAGCTGGTTAACGACCAGCAGCACGCTCAGTAACAGCGCCGCTTCCAGCACTTCCTGCAAAACCAGAATGACGGCATCCAGAAACATGGTTACTTCACCACCACTTTGCCTTGCGCAGTTTTCGCATAGAACTCGCCGGCAAACTCGTATTCACCCGGCGTCAACGGGCCAATAAACAGGACAGTCTTGCTGTGGGCGGAAATGACCTTTTCGCGGTTGAGCGATTTACTGTCAAATTCCTCGGGCGTGGCATCCTGATTGTCGACCATCACCTTGGCTATCCTGCCGGCAGGAATGTTGAGGGTGGCGGGGAAAAACAAATGATCACGAATGACCAGGCTCAGCTCGATCTCTTTGTCTTCTCTGCTGCACGCGGTACACAGCAATACGACCAACAAACTGGCAAGCTTCAATGTCATGTCAGGTTTCCATCAACGCCGGGAAAATTACAGTGAAGGCCGCACCGCTGCCAAATTCGGATGCGTGGACGCTTACCGTTGCCTGATGCAGCGCGGCCACATGCTGCACGATGGTAAGGCCAAGCCCGCAGCCTGGCCCGGCATTGCTGCTGCGATCGACGCGGTAAAAACGCTCAAAAATACGGGCCTTATCTTCTGCACTGATGCCGGCGCCATTGTCTTGCACCTTCAACACTACCACTGCGTCGCCAGCCTCTACATTCACCTGCACACGGCCACCAAGAGGCGTGTACTTGCTGGCGTTGGTGAGCAGGTTGGCCAGCAAGGTTTCCAGCGCGAACGGCTCACCGCGCATCATGCAACGCTTGCCAAGCAATTCCAGTGTTTGCTGGCGCGCTTCAAACAAAGGATACATGCGCGCCACCAATTCCTGCGCCAGTGCATGCAGATCAATGTCAGTGCAATCAGCGGTGAATTGTTCGGGCGAGGTGCGATACAGCGACATCAGTTGTTCCACCAGATGCCCCATGCGTTCCACACCCTGCTCCAGTTGCCGGAACGATTCGCTGCCGGCGTCCACTTCCTGTGCCAGATTGTGCAGCTGGATTTTCAGCGCGGTAATCGGCGTGCGCAATTCGTGGGCGGCATCAGCCGACAAACGCTTTTCACGCTCCAGCGCAGCACCGAGCCGGTGAATCAGGCCGTTGACAGCATTGACTACCGGCACCAGTTCTTTCGGCGTGGCCCGCAACGGCAATTCGCTTAGATCGTGCGCGGGCTTTTTCTGCAAATCACTCGACAATTGCGTCAGCGGCTTCAAGCCCTGGCTGACAATCAACCAGATCAGTAAACCAGTAACGGGAATGCCCAGCAGAATCGGCAGCACAGTTTCCAGCACAACATTTTCTGCCAGCGCAAAGCGCTGATCGGTGCGCTCTGCCGCCATGATCCAGCGCTGGGTGGATTCGTCAAACCAGCTATAGGTGCGCCAGCGATAACCATCGAAGTTGGCAAAATCAAACCCTTGCTGCAAGGGTGCCATGTGGTCGCTTGGTGCCTGGGAAGAAGCTGCCAGCAACTTGCCGTCTTCCCACACCTGAAACGCCAGATTGTCACCCAGCTGTGATTGCCGCGTGATGCGCGCCATATCAAGATTCGCCACCAGTTTGGAAGCGTCGAGCAAATGGGCATCAAACAAGGTTTCCACTTCTGCCATGCTGCTGCGATAGCCGCGCAGCGGCGCGATAAAGCTGAACAAGGTCAAGGCCGCCAGCACACCCGCCAACAAAAACCGACGTATCGACGTCACGGAATTTGCGCTCCGCGCGGTGGCACTACCAGCTGATAGCCAACCCCACGTATGGTCTTGACCAGCTCATTGCCGAACTTTTTGCGCAGATGGTGGATATGCACCTCTATGGCGTTGCTCGCCACCTCTTCACCCCAGCTGTACAGCCGGGCTTCCAGCGTGGCGCGTGTCAGCACACGCCCTGCATTCTCCAGCAAAGTTTTCAGCAGCATGTACTCACGGCGCGAAATCTCTACCTTGGCCCCGTCCAGCCACACACTCTGCTCCAGCGTATCGAGCACCAGCTTGCCGAGCGTAAGCTGCGAAGATTTGGTGGAAGACAAGCGGCGCTCGATAACCCGCAGCCGCGCCAGCAATTCATTCACATCAAAAGGCTTGGCCAGATAGTCATCGGCGCCGTCATTGAGCCCCTGCACCTTGTCTTGCACGGAATCACGCGCGGTCAGCAACAGCACCGGCAATTGCGCATGTTGCTTGCGCAATTTTTTAAGCACGGCAAGGCCATCCATATCCGGCAGGCCGAGATCAAGAATGACCATGTCAGGCGTTTGCGTAGCAATCACATGCAGTGCTGCCGCGCCGGTGCTGACATGATTGATGGTAAAGCCCTGCGAGCGCAGTGCTTTTTGCAAACCGCTTGCCAGCGGCTGATCATCTTCAACCAACAACAACTGCATTGCCCGGAGCCTCTACAATGGCGTTATTCCAGCTATACGGATATAGCGGCAGGAAAGATAACACCCACGCACGTGCTTTCCCATTTTTGAATTTTCACGTCATAACCGGATAAAGAGTTCCTGATTTCCGACTGGCTTGGAGAATCCGGAATAGGCCCGGCGTTCCAAACACAGGCTTATAATGTTTTATTGACTATTCACCGCAAACCCACAAATTTATGAAAGCAATCGAAGCCTTGAGCGTGCCCGCACGAGAAGCCAATGCTGCAGAAGTAGTCGTGATCGGCGGACTTGCCGGTGATGCTGCCAGCAGCAACGAAGTGCGCGCGGCTTATGACGAGTATGTGAATACTTCCGACAACTTTCTGAATGTCACTTTTATTGCCGCTGCAAATCCTGATGGCGAGCAGCTTGCTTTCCCGCCTGCCGAACCGGCATACGTCAACAACTGGGCAGCCACAACACTGTGGCGCTGGCTCGCGATGCATGCACCCGATGCAGTCATTATCGTTGGCAACGATGACAAAGGCCTTGGTGCTGCACTTGCTGCCGGCATCATGGGGCTCGGCAACATTGCTTCTTATCAACTGGAATACAAGAAGGAACTGACTGCAGCGCTCACAGGGCGCAAGCAGATTGCGGCCTCTGCTGCGCACTCTGCATTGAAGGCCAGAAGTGCACGCGCTGCTGACACTATTGCTAAAGGGCTCGCCGGTGTTTACGGGCAGGAACTGAAAGCACTTACCTATATTCCTGGCATGGCACTGATCGGCCGCTTGCAACTGGGGCAGCTCCAGGAAGTGGAACGCATCGTAGCGCCACAATTGGACACACTCGAAAATCTGAAGATCAACAGCTCACTGCAGATCGCCGGCCATCTGCTGTTTGGTGAACTGGCGCAGCGCAGCAAGAATCCACGCTATCTCGCGCTGGCCCGGCGCGCCGCTGATCTGGGCTGGGATGCCAACGGCAACATGCTGGAAGCGATGCCTTTTCATGGCGACTACAGTGATGCATTTTTTATGGAGACACCGTTGCTCGCCAAGGTGGGCAAGCTCACCGGTGAAGCGCGCTATTTCGACATGGCACTCAAGCATGTTGAATTCCTGCAAGCGAAACTGTTGCGCGTGGACGGCCTCTACAATCACTGGCCGCGTGCCGAAGCAGCGTGGGGGCGTGGCAATGCATTTGCCGCACTCGGCCTCGCACTGGCGCTGAGTGACTTGCCGGCAACCCATCGCAGTCATGCGCGGCTGCTGCAAATTTTCAAA
>CANCGR010000034.1 GCA_947377625.1 Gammaproteobacteria bacterium
GGCGGCTAGTATGCAGAAGAAATTGGCTTTGCTGTGCGAGAAACAGCTATACGCCATCCTGCTTGAAGCGGATATGGCATTCAAAGACATCATTAATGCAGCAACCGCTTCGATGAAGCTTGCTGATGAAATGAATTCGGATTCACGCAGTTTTGACAAGGACAGCAGTACCGACGCTGCCAACCACTGCAAGCTGATTCACAATGAAATGCAAAAAATGCTGGTGAAAATGCAGTTTCACGATGAATTCAGCCAGCGCCTGCATCATGTGATCAAGCTGTGCCAGTTGATAGCCGAGCAGGATGTAGTGACGCCGGAGTCGGCACAGTTGAATGCCTCGTTGCTTGACCGCGTTGTTGATATTTTCAGTGTCAGTTCGGAGTTCTCGGTATTGCAGGCCATTTTCCCTGAATACCGGCATGAAAGGCCTGATGTAGCAGTTGAATTGTTCTAGGAGCACCAATGGACCAGGATCAGTTGTACCAATGCGAGCTCAGAGGGTCGGAGTTCGCAGCGATAAGAACCCTGGTGTTGGAAAGCACTGGCATTTCGCTGTCGGAATCCAAGCGTGAACTGGTCAAACGCCGGTTTTCGCCGAGGCTGCGCGCCTTGGGGCTGGACAGCTTTACGGACTACATTGAGTACGTAAAACAGAACTTCGACCAGGAATCCTCGCATTTCTGCAATGCCATCACCACCAACCTGACGTCGTTTTTCCGCGAAAGCCATCATTACGATTTTCTGGAGCAGGTGGTGCTACCGGCCTGGCTCAAGCAAGGCCGTGGCCGCAAATTACGCATTTGGTCAGCGGGGTGCTCCACCGGCCAGGAAGCTTACTGCCTGGCCATCACCGTATTGAAGATGATTCCGGATGCACACCAGCGCGACATACGGATTCTTGCCACTGATCTTGATGAAAACTGTCTGGCCAAGGCACGCCGTGGTGCCTATGAAGTACGCGAATTTGAAAAACTGCCGCAGAGTATGATCAACGAATATTTTGAGCGTGACCATGTGATGGTCAAGAGCATGAAGCGCGATGCCTACATGGCCAATGACCACCTGAAAGCGCTGATCACTTTCAATAAACTCAATCTTGTGCAGTCGTGGCCGATGCATGGCCAGTTCGATGTGATTTTTTGTCGTAATGTGTTCATCTACTTCGACAAACCCACCCAGGAAAAAATTCTCAAACACTTTTCCACTTACCAGGTGCCAGGCGCGCATCTTTGCCTTGGCCATTCCGAAACCGTCCCCGGTGCTGCTGCCATCGGTTACGAGTTGATCGGAAAAACGACCTATTTGCGGAAAGGGGGCTAGTCGATGAAAAATTCAGGCAGCAGTTTTGCCCATATCAAAAAATACTACGACCGTGTCAACAACTGTGAAACGGCGAAGATTCTGCCGGGTGAGTTTTATGTCACCGACAAGCACGAACTGATTACCACTGTGCTGGGTTCGTGCGTGTCAGCCTGCATCTACGATCCTTCGTGCGGGCTGGGTGGCATGAACCATTTCATGCTGCCGGGCAATGAAGCGGCCAATGATTCTGACGGCTCCAACCGCTACGGCCTGTTTGCGATGGAAAGTCTTGTCAACGAAATTCTCAAGCGCGGTTCCATGAAGCGCAACCTCAGGGCCAAATTGTTTGGCGGTGGCCAGATCATTGAGAACATGTCGGACATCGGGCAGAAAAACATCCGCTTTGCCAAAAAATTCCTGTTTGCCGAAGGTATTGCGCTGGAGAGTCATGACCTGGGCCTGATTTATCCGCGTAAAGTAAATTTCTTCCCGTACAGCGGCAAGGTGATGGTCAAGCGTCTGCAAAGTTTGCATAACGACACGATCGAAACGCGTGAGAAGCAGTACTTGCAGTCCTTGAATACGCAGCCAGTAACTGGCGATGTCGAATTGTTCTGAAGTCAGGAGTTGGCGTTATGGCAAATACAGGAAAAATCAGGGTATTGATTATTGATGATTCGGCCGTGGTCAGGAAGCTGCTGACGAGGATTCTGTCTTCCGATCGTGACATCGAAGTGGTGGGTGCTGCACACGATGCCTACATGGCGCGCGAAAAAATAAAACTGTTGAAGCCGGACGTGCTGACGCTTGATGTCGAGATGCCGAAGATGGATGGTCTGACCTTTCTCAGCAATCTGATGCGCCTGCATCCGTTGCCGGTGGTGATGATCTCCACACTCACCGAGAAGGGCGCCGAAATTACGCTGAATGCGCTGGATCTCGGCGCCGTTGATTTTATCAGCAAGCCCAAAATCGATTTTGCCAACACCATTGAAGATTATGCCGAGGAGGTGATTGGCAAAGTCAAGATTGCTGCCAAAGCGCGGGTAAGAGCCCGCACTACTGCGGTATGTGAAGCCGCCTCTGCTGCTGTGAAGAACCAGCGTCCGATTCGTACCGGCACCGATACCCGTTATCACATTGATGATGTGTTGCCTGCTACCGGTGGCCGCCCGCATTTTCGCACTACCGACAAACTCATTGCCATTGGTGCCTCCACTGGCGGCACTGAAGCCATCAGGGAAGTGCTGCAGGCGTTTTCATCGAGCATTCCCGGCATCGTCATCGCCCAGCATATTCCGGTCACGTTCAGCAAAGCCTTTGCCGATCGCGTCAATTCCCACTGTGAAATCAAGGTAAAAGAAGCCAGTGATGGCGAACTCATCATGCCGGGCCATGCCTTTATTGCACCGGGCGATCGTCATCTGATGGTGGTGCGTGACGGTGCACGCTGGCGCTGCAAGCTCAGCGATGAAGTGCCGGTCAATCGTCACAAGCCCAGCGTGGATGTGTTGTTCCGCTCGGTCGCGCTCGCCGCCGGCCCCAATGCGTTGGGCGTGATCCTGACAGGCATGGGCAGGGACGGTGCGCAAGGTCTCAAGGACATGCAGGACGCCGGTGCCCATACCTTGGCGCAGGATGAGGCGAGCAGTGTAGTGTGGGGCATGCCAGGTTCAGCTGTCGAAATGGGCGCCGCCAAGGAAGTGCTCGGGCTTGATCGCATCAGCAACCGCTTGATGCAACTGGCGGCAGATCACTAGCCAGAGGCTATACGAAGGCTTACCACTTACAGCAAGCCGAATTTCTGCAAGCTTTCGCGTAAAGTGTTGAGCAACAGCGGCTTGCCGATCACGTGATCCATGCCGCATTCGTAGCAGCGGCTGCGGAATTCTTCCGGTGAACCGGTGATGCCGATCACGATGCAGCCGGTATTACTGCCTGCGGCTTTTTCGTCGTTGCGAATCAGCTGAGTCATGGTAAAGCCGTCCATCACCGGCATGTTGCAGTCGGAAAATATCAGTTGGTACTGCTTGTCGCGATACATCGCATAGCCCATTTCACCATTGGCAGCGACGTCGGCTGCCAGGCCCAGATGCCGCAGTTGTGACAGCAATAATTGTTGGTTGGCGCGATTGTCATCCACCAGCAAAATAGTAACTACCGGCTTTTTTACGGCTTCGGCAGGATTACCGACAGGCGCCGGTGCAACTGGCGCGGCAGCTTCGGAGGCGGGGCCGTCAGCTTGCGGTGTTTTGCCTGTGGAATAGAGAATGCGTGATATTTTCTGGTAAACATCAGTGCGGAAAAACGGCTTGCTGATAAAGTCATGGGCGCCGATTTCCAACAAACGTTCCTTTTCCCCTTCCATCGCGTTGGCAGTGATGGCGATTACCGGGATCAGTGCCAGCACCGGATCGCGTTTCATCAATTTGATGACTTCATCACCCGACATATGCGGCATGCGGATATCCATCAACACCAGATCAGGCTGCTGGTGACGCATCAGTGCCAGTGCCGACTGGGCGGTGCTGGCTTCGACGATGTTATAGCCGGAGTTTTCCAGCAAGCGCATGAGCAGTTTGCGATTGCTTTCGATGTCGTCGACGATCAGCAATGTAAAAGGCTTTTGTGGTTGGGCCATGCCGTCCAACAGTGAGCCTGCTTCAGCAGAAGGGGAGGGCCTTGCCTGAGCCAGTTCCACCGGCACTCTTACCAAAAAGTGCGAACCGGCATCAGGCCGCGAGTCCAGTTCCAGCGTGCCGCCCATTTGTGAAACCAGATTCTTGCAGATGGAAAGGCCAAGACCATAGCCATCGTAGCTGGCGCCCTGACTGGTTTGCACAAAGGCGTCAAAGATATTTTGGTGTTCATCAGGCGGAATGCCGATGCCGGTATCGATCACTTCCAGCAACAGCTCAGGTTTTCCCGCAAGTTGCTGGCGCATGCTGACATTGAAACTGACATTGCCGCTGGTCGTGAACTTGAAAGCATTGGTCAGCAGGTTGATGCATACCTGTCGTACACATTTCGGGTCAAATATCAGGGCAGCCGGCCAGTCGGGATCAATGTTGGCGCGGAATTCAACCCCGACTTTCTGCGGCCGTTTCAGAAACAGGTTCACCAGATCGGAGAAAAATGCCTTGGGCTCCACCGCCATGAGTTTGATGTTGGTGATGCCGGATTCAATGCGGCTCAAACTAAGCACATCTTCAATCAGTGACAAAAGATGCTGGCTGCTGCTGGTAATGATGTCGAGGTTCTCCCTTTGTTTGGGAGTCAGCGTGGTGTCATCCATCATCAGTTGCGAGAAGCCCATGATGGCATTCATCGGTGTGCGGATTTCGTGCGAGATATTGGCCAGGAAGGTGCTCTTGGCCTTGTTGGCCTGAATCGCCTGCATGCGCGCACGCTGGGCTTCCATGATGGCATGCTCGAGCTGGCTCTGGTTCTCGCGGCTTTCGCTGATGTCGGTGTCGGTGCCGCTCAACACCAGCTCATCCATGTTGCTGGCATTTTCCAGCAGCTTGCCGCGACTCGATACCCAAATGTAGCTGCCGTCAACGCGACGCAGCCGATGCTCGCTATTGAGGACGTTGGAGTTGCCGTTTTCGATGTCCATGATGTCGAGCAAAAAGTTGTGGCGATCATCCGGGTGCAGCAGATC
The DNA here is from genome assembly GCA_947377625.1 of Gammaproteobacteria bacterium. Taxonomy (GTDB): domain Bacteria; phylum Pseudomonadota; class Gammaproteobacteria; order Pseudomonadales; family Pseudohongiellaceae; genus CAILUG01. Next base: position 4,967 of record CANCGR010000034.1, read on the forward strand.
AAGCGCATCAGTGAGTGCAAGTTCATGGTCACGGGTCGGCAAACCCAGCAAGCTGGCATGCTGGGAAGAAAACTTGAAAATCTTGACATTGATGTCGAGCTCCCACGCGCCAGCCTTGGCGTTTTCCAGTGCCAGTAACCAGCGGTTCTGCAAGCCGCGTTCACGAATCAGGTTGTCTTCGCGAGTTTTTGCCAGCAGTTGCGCCAGGTTTTCTTCCAGCAAGCCATAGGCGGTCAGGATGAAACCAAAGGTGAGTCCGGCGATGAACAGTGGCGTAGCCAGGAACATTTTGGAAAATAGTACGATATCAAACGGATTGACGAGCGCCATGTAGCAGACTTGCAACAATTCGTAGCTGCCGTAGGCGAGGAAGGCCATGGCAGTGCTGAACTCGGGAGTAAGCCACTGATATTTGTTGTCGCGTTTCAGATGCTTGAACAGCAATACGAATGAATAGAACGAGAGACTGACGATCGACAGCGCAGTGAACACAATAAAAACAATGATGACCTCTTTGGAAACCTCAACCAGATTGGCAAGGCAACTCACCACAAAGGTGACAATCATCAAGACATAACCGCTACCAAAATGTGCGCGGTAACCCAGATTCAAACGTACGCCGTGATTGAACCAGATGCTGCTGGCCAGCAAGGTGGTGGTGATGAAGGGGCTTAACCAATTGTTGCTTTGGTCATCGCCGCGCAATATGAAGCCCAGAAAACTGAAGGCGTAAATCCAGATGCCTTTTACCCAATACAGCGTGCCAGGCCGGAAAGATTGTTTGCGCCAGAATGCCAGCAGGCTCAGCAAAGTGCACAGCACTACAATGCTTGCCGCAACTTCCAACGTGTAGAAATCCAATGAGCGCATTGCGTGGTTGACTGCCTCTGCATTGCGTTTTTCCAACTGCAGGCAGTAGAAAAAAACGTACAAACAAATGACACAGAAACGGCCTGTGTTTGTCAGCTTGATTCACCACATCCCTGCATGAACAGCTACGCAATAATACTCACAAACACCAAGGATGTCAGTTTGCTGCCAGCTGAAAATTTGTCTCAATAAACAACGTGATAAGTCAATTTTTTGACGCGCCAAACAAGCGTTGTGAGCTGCGGCACGTTTTGGCCAAAAGGCCTCAAGTAACGCCAGGAAGTGTCGTTAAAACACTGCAAGAGCCGGAACAATTCTGCTGAGTGCCAGCAGGAGCGAAGGCTCGCAATGAGGAAAGTGCCATGGGTATCTATTTCAAACCGGATATGGCGACTGCAGTGGAGATGCCGAACGTCGATTCAGTATTGCTGTTGAAACGGCAGATATTGGCGTCGTCGGCGCTGGATTCCAGGAACGCTGCGCCGGTACAACGCACAGAAAACACGTATTTGCAGCAAACCCAACCGGCGGCAGCGCTGATCGCTCATTTGATCTGAAGCTGCCGGTTCTCGCGCAGTAGCATGACCATCAGGCACTGAGCAACAGACCGCGCAATGCCATTACCCACAGCGCCACCAGCACGATGTTGCTGCTGGCGAACGCCGCCAGACGATGATGCACATTGTTGTAGCTGAGGTGGATCACGCTGTGGATTACTCTTAATGCCACGAATGCCCATGCCAGCGGTACAAACCACGTCAACATTGCGTTGTTGAGGTAATAGACAAAACCCACCACATAAAACAGCACTGGTGCTTCCAGCAGGTTCATGTAGTTGCGGTTGGGCAAACTGACTTCCGGCGGCACACGTGCGGATTCGCCATAACGAAAATCCTTGGCGCTCACTTCCCTGCGAGCACCCGCGCGGAAGCGGCGCAGCGGAATGTTCAGCAGCACGATGAAGGTCCAACCGACCAGGGTCATAAGGGGCAGAAAGATGGCAGAAGTATTGTTCATTGTGATTAATCCACTTTGGCATTGGACCAGGTGCGGGGCTTTTTATTTGTTGAACAATTCCATGACATCTTTTTTGGCAGCCACATCGTTTGTCCAGCTGAATGTGCCTTGATCAAGCATTTCGCTGGCGGCGCGCATGACAGGATTTACAGCCAGCCAGTTCAATGCGCCTCCCAAACTTATTCGGGTGGCGCCATGCTTGTGCAAATCAGCAACGCTGGCGCCCTTTATGTAAGGTGCCAGCACATTGAAAGGCAATTTGAGTTCTGCAGTCACCAGCTGCAGTTGCTGCAGCGACTTGATGGAAGGCGCGTAGAGCACATTGGCACCTGCAGCTTCAAAAGCTTTCAGGCGCTTCACCGTGTCATCCAGATCGTCTATGCCACGGAAAAAATTTTCTGCTCTGGCAGTCAGCTGAAATGGCATAGCAAGTTTGGCAACTACCTCGGCTGCCGCTTGTACGCGCTCAACCGCGAGATTGAAGTCATAAATACGCTTGGTTTTGGCATCAAAATCTTCAATGGAACAACCGGCAACACCAGTCTCTATCAAGCGGACAACATTTTTAGCCACTGTTTCAGGTGTGTCTGCAAAGCCATTTTCAAAATCCACAGTAATCGGAACATGCGTGTTGTTTGCGAGCTCGCCGCAAAATTCCAAAAGTTGTTCCAGCGACATTTCCCCATCGGCAAGTCCGTAGGTATAGGCCAACCCCACACTGGTAGTAGCCAGTGCCTTGAAGCCCATTCCTTGCAGTACCTTCGCTGAACCAAGATCCCACGGATTGGGAACGATAAACGCTGCACCTGTGTAGTGGAGCGCCCGGAATGCTTCACATTTCTTCGCCTGCTCACTCATCGGGATTGCGCCTCTCCTTGTTCAAAGCAATAAACCATTCAACCGTAGCCGACATTACAACACCGCCGCTCGCATCAACTACTTCAACAGCAATGGCGGCCAACACTCGCCCGCGTTTCGCTAGCTCGTTAAGCCAACGGGCAACCTCTTCAGCATTCCCCACACACCGCGCCGAAACTGCCCCGGATGCAGGCCTTCTGAATTTGGCTTCAAGCTTCCTCACCACCGGAACCACGCCAGCAACATGCGAAAAGTTTTGGACAACAAATGCACCCGAAGCCGCTTCAGCCACAGCCAACAAAGCACTGCCGTGTACAGTACCCAAGTGATTGGTGTATTGCAGATGATGTGGAAGGCTTACCAGAAATCCACTATCGGGATTCGCCAACTCAAGTCCAATCAGGAGATTGAAAGGTAACTGTGAAACGTCCATGTGTAGTTGTCCTTTTCGAATATGAGAAAATCCTGTTGCGCCCGAGGCTATACAAAGGCGCTACATATAAGAACACCGAACACTGAAGCAACTACACCATATCCTTATAAGGATTCTCAAGATTCAAATCCACCGCCTGCACATACCCGCGCAGATGCAACTTGTCCGCACTGAAATGCAAATCCTTGCTGCCATCCTTCACATCATGATCATAGCGATAAAGCGGCGCGATCTGCTCGCGCAACGTGCGCTGTTCATAATGAGCAGTTTTTTCCAGCACGGCCTCATTACGCTGCTCCCATTGCTTGAGAGCTGCTGCCCCATGCTTCTTCGCCAACATGCGCGCCGCAACAGTCGGGGAAAGAATCGAAGCCGTCGCATTGTTGCCACCAAAACCCTTCGAGTTAAGCAGTGCTGCATCCAGCGTCTGCGGATCAACTTTACGATGCTGCAACAAGAAGTCGAGATTGTCTGTGCTGACGTCGTCAGCCAACTGCTGGGTGGTGAGAATGCCGGGGATAACACCATGCTTCCACACGCCCAATGTCATCGCCAATTGATCGCCACCGGCGCAGGCGATGGAATGACCAAGATAGGATTTCATCGCAGTCACCGGCCAATCCTTGATGCCGAAGTGGCGGGCCACATCAGCGAAAATTGCTGACTCTGTAGTGCGGTTCTGCGGTGTGCCAGTGCCGTGCGCTTGCACAAACGTGCGTTGCTGCAGGCTGTGCGCGCCCAACACCGCTTGCGTGGCAGCAGCGGCTTTGGCCATCGTCAGATAGTTGCCAATGCCGGGGCCGGCGATGGATTTCTTGTAGCCATCGGCGTTGATAAACACATCGTTGACGGCGCCGTGAATGGTGGCGCCCAGTTCCACTGCCAGCGCATCGTCGAACAACACAAAGAATTGCGCTGATTCTGCCAGCGTGAAACCGATGTTGGTGCCAAACGGGCGGCACGCGCGGCGATGGTCGGGAGTTGTGCGGCCGAGGTGCGCATCGAGTTGCAGCAAGCCATGGTCATCGGCCAGTGCGCCCATGTTGGCGAAGGCCTCGATGATGTCAGGCGTGATCGGGGCTTCACTGGCGCCGACGATGGCAACGCGATGGGTGCCGCGCCGAATATCGTTGATGGCCTGATTGAGGTTGTAGTGGAACGACGCACACGCGCCAAGATTGGTGCCGGTGTTGCCCACGCTGCCGAGCATGTAGGCATTGATAAAGTCGGCCGGCATTTCGCCAAACCCCAGTGGCAGTTGTTTGGAGGTGATCTTCTTGCCGAGCAGGCGCGCTTTCAGCAAGCCGCCGTAACCATCGTAATCGAGTTGGTTCATGCTGCTGCCGGCATAGACGCTGATCTGGTCGGGGGCGACTTTCGACTGGATCAAGTCCCAGTCGAGGCCTAGTGAAAACAAGGCATCAGAGGCTGCATAAAGTGTCATCTGCAAACCGCGCGGATGGCTGCGCGCCGGATACAAGCTTTCCGGCGCAAAGCCACTGGGCAATTGACCAGCAGTGTTGACCGGGCTGACAAACGAATCTTTGACCATCACCTCAAGCGTGCCATTCACCTGCACCTGACAAGTCTTGCCATCGTTGTGCAGCACCACCCAGTTGGCCGGCAAAACGGCAGGCAGTTTGCGGGCCGCAATCGAGAAACGCAGCGGTGAATCTGCCTGCAAGGTTTCCAGCGCCATGGCCGTGTGCATCGGCAGCCGGGCCGGGTCGAACAGATTGCTTTCCAGTTTGCGGATGAGCGTGCTGTCGAGCAGCTGTTGCTGGTGGCCGGCCAGGAACGTGGCCAGCTCTACTACATGGCCGTCACCGTGCACCCAGTGATGGCCTTCGTGCCGCACCAGACCGGTCAGCACAGCCAGGTTTTGCAGGGTTTGCAGTTGTTCGGCACGTGTGAGTTGGTCGAAAACCAGGCGGCGATAGCCATAATGCATGGCACTGCGGCCGGCCGGGCTGATGCCACCAAAACCTACTATGACGGGAAGACGGGACATGAAAGGCTATTCCTTGGGAGTCGACTCATCATAGTCAGTGCCTGCCGACAGGTTAATTCAATAGTAGCCAAATTATAGTGAATAATAGCCAAATAATCGTGCCGGATCTGCTCTCCAAGGGCAGTCAGCCGCCAGCAGGCGTGGCATCATGCAAGCAATTTCAGGAGGGCGTGTTTTGTTACCAGAGATTCATCAACAGCTCGGTATTCCGGCTGACTACCCGCAAACTTGTGGCATGCCGGAACACAGGGAGTGCCGCTCACTGGTGCCGGTGGGCAATGACATCCTGGGCCGGCCGGCCCTGCTGGACGCGGAAACTGCACTGGCGTGGCACCGCATGCAAATGGCAGCAGCCACTGACGGGCTTACGCTGCAGTTGGTATCGGCCTATCGCAGTGTGGATTACCAGCGGCAGCTGATTCAGCGCAAGCTGGATCGCGGCCTTGCCATCGAAGCCATCCTGCAGGTCAATGCCGCACCGGGTTTCAGCGAGCATCACAGCGGGCGCGCGCTTGATCTCGGCTGCCCGGATTACCAATATCTGGAAGAGAGTTTTGAACTCAGCCCGGCCTTTGCCTGGCTGCAGCAACATGCGGGTGAGTTCGGGTTCAGGCTGTCATTTCCGCGCAACAATCCGTTCGGGGTTTTGTACGAACCCTGGCATTGGTACTTCCTGGGCAAGGAAGTTCCAGGCGCGATTGCCTGAAACTGAGCGGGTTTGCGAGGTGAATTTTCGGAGGCGGGGATAAAAGCACCGGTTAGCGTGTCTATAACCAATGGTGTTCAACGGCAATGAAGCAAATAACAGGGTGGCGCCAAAAAAGATGCAATATCTAAGCACTGCACGTAAGGCCTGACAAGGGAAAACTGCGGGGAAACAACAATATTTGCGCAACTTCAATTTTGTCGGCAAAAGCGTTTGACAGTCGAAGTGCCGGGCGTAGTATCGAATGCGAGGGCTAGGAATTTCCCGCAAAGAAATACCTTCTCTTAATCACCCACTGCGTACAGGAGGCGCCGATGATTAGTAATTCGCAAGTGCTGTTCCGAGGTATTGAGCATAGTGATGCAGTTCAGCAAGCCGTTCATAAACGTCTGGAAAAGCTGGAAAGGTACAGCGACAAAATCCAGAGTCTGAAAGTCATTCTTGAAGCTCCCCACAACAACCATCACAAGGGCCGTGTCTATCACGTAGGTGTTGAAGCACTGATGCCCAATCACGATATCGTTGTAGCCCATGACCATCACGACAAGCATGCCCATGAAGACATTTATGTGGCGATCCGTGATGCGTTCAATGCCGTCGAACGGCGTCTGAAGACAGCGACTGACAAGCAGCGCTCGCACCGTAGCAAGCGTCTTGGTGACACTGTTGCCGAAGACGAAATACAGGAAGTGTAAACATCGGCAGTAAATTGCTGCCTTTCAATCATTCAACCTGCCAGAGGTGTCAGACTAACCACCCACCAATTGCCCAGCGGGCTCAGGTGAGGACCGGTTACTCTGACGCCCGAGACAACTTTTCATACAAGCCCCACTCGCACCTTCGTCTATGTATTCACCTGAAACAGTTTCTTGCGCACCAGATCGCGATAGGCGCTGGGCGAGACTGACATGCTCAGGCGAAAGCGTACGGCAAACTGGCTGCTGTCGCTGTAGCCGGTGCAAAAAGCAATTTCGGCTATTGGCAGGTTGCTGTTGCGCAGCAGCTCCTT
>CANCGR010000035.1 GCA_947377625.1 Gammaproteobacteria bacterium
ATGAATTCTGTGGGCATCTCAAACTGGTGCTGCTTGGGGTGATTGATTTTCTTTTTGGCGCGCCAGCGCGAGCCGCCTTCAAGCTCTTCAGCATCAAGTACGAAATCGTCGCTGGAACGGACTTTGGTAAACTTCTTCGGATCTTGTACTTTTTCTTTCTTCTTGGAGATGGGTTTGCGGCCTTTGCCGTCATCCTCATCACCTGCTTTTGATTCTTTGCGCAGCGTGCCTTTCTTGAAGTCGCCTTTGGCGTCCACGCGAGCCTCGGGCTTCGCATCAGGCTTGGCTTCTGCTCCAGGCTTGGGTCGTTCCCTGGAAGCGGCGCCAGTACTTGGGCGCGCGGCATCTTCCTGCTTCTGTTTGGCTTCCGCCGCTTCTTTGAGCTTGCGTTCGGCTTCTTCCTTGATTTTCTGCTCTGCCAGCAGCTTTTCTTTTTCTGCGGCTTCTTTCTGCGCTTCTTCAACGCTGCGTTTTACATAAGTGCGTTTTTTGCGCACTTCGACGTTAACCGTTTTGCTGCGGCCCTGATTGTCGGAAGTTTTGAGAGTTTCTACAGTTTTGCGTTTGAGAACAATTTTCCCGGGCGCGGTTTCAGCACCCGAGTTGTCACCGTGGCGGCTCTTGAGGAACACAAGCAGCTTGGTGCGCTGGTCATTGTTGATCGGATCGGCAGCAGTAGTCTGCGGCAGACCCGCCTCCTTGATTTGCTCAAGCAAGCGCTCAACCGGTACCCCAACCATCTTGGCCAAGTCTTGTATGGTTAAATCAGCCATCTATTTTTCCCCGACCTCTCCTGCCCAAGCAGATGTTGCGATCATTCAATTCAGGCAAACCACGGCGCCCTTGCCGTCAGAATCAGCTGCCCTGCTTTTTCTTCATCCATATCGTCAATCACCATCAGGTCATCGACCGCCTGTTCAGCAAGATCTTCCATGGTTTTGATGCCTATTGCAGCCATCGCCAGCGCCAGTTTGTTGTTCATGCCTTCCATATTAAGCAGGTCATCAGCGATGCCGGCTTTATTGATCTCTTCTTCCGAAGCAATGGCTTTGGTCAGCAGTGCATCCTTGGCCCTGTTTCTCAGTTCATTGGCGATTTCTTCGTCAAAGTCCTGGATTTCTGCGAGCTCTTCGATCGGCACATAAGCAATTTCTTCCAAACTGGTAAAGCCTTCCTGCACCAGAATGTCTGCTACCTCTTCATCCACATCCAATGCCTGCATGAATACTGTGATGATGCTGGAGCTTTCCTTCTCCAACTTGTCAGCCGCTTTTTCTTCGCTCATCACATTGATGGCCCAGCCGGTCAACTCGGCACTCAACTTCACGTTCTGCCCATTGCGCCCAATGGCTTGCGCCAGATTTTCTTCGGCTACCGCTACATCCATGGTGTGGGAATCTTCATCGACAACGATGGAGGCCACTTCGGCCGGCGACATCGCATTGATGACAAGCTGCGCCGGGTTGTCATCCCACAGGATGATGTCGATGCGCTCATTGGCCAACTCGCCAGATACCACCTGCACGCGCGAACCGCGCATACCGACGCAGGCACCCACCGGATCAATACGCTTGTCGTTGGTTTTCACAGCAATCTTGGCGCGTGAGCCAGGATCGCGGGCGGCAGCCTTGATCTCGATGATTTCTTCGGAAATCTCGGGCACTTCAATCTTGAACAACTCAATCAGCATCTGCGGCGATGTGCGGCTCAACAACAATTGCGGACCGCGCGCTTCCGAACGCACTTCTGTCAACAACGCGCGTACGCGATCATTGATGCGGAAGGATTCTCTTGGAATCAGGTTTTCACGTGGCAACAGCCCTTCGGCATTGTTGCCCAAATCAACGATGACATTGTCTCTGGTGACTTTCTTTACAGTGCCCGACACCAGCTTGCCGATCTTGCCTATATATTCGTTTACTACAATTTCGCGCTCTGCTTCCCTGACTTTCTGCACAATCACTTGCTTGGCTGTTTGTGCAGAGATCCTGCCGAACTCGACGTTGTCGACTTTCTCCCTGTGGACATCTCCAACCTTCAGATTGGGATCAGCTTCGAGAGCTTCTTCAATGGTGAATTCAGAGCCCAGTGTTGCCATCTGGTCATCGGCAACCACCGTCCATTTGCGAAACGTTTCATAATTGCCGGTATTGCGATCAATGATTACTTCGCAATCAATGGTTTCTTCTTCCGGATAGCGTTTCTTGGTCGCAGAAGCCAATGCAGACTCCAGCGCCTTGAAGATAACTTCACGAGACACGCCTTTTTCGTTGGATACGGCATCTGCCACCAAAAGAATTTCTTTGTTGTTCATATGCTTTTACCTGCATCATTCCCGCAAAAAATAATTCACCCGTATCCGTTCTGGATCAATCCTCAATCACCAGATTGGCTTTCTCGATTGTGAGCAGAGGAAATTTAATTTCTTCTCCATCTACCTTCACAATAATTTCCACCTCTCCATCGGCGCCTGTCACTTCCTGCAACACACCGGTGAAGTTTCTCCGACCGCCAATGTTACCGCTCAGGCGAATCTTGAGTTTCGAATTCAGGTACATCTTGTAATGTTCTGGACGGAACAGTATCCGGTCCATGCCTGGCGATGAAACTTCCAGGGTATATTCATCCTTGATCGGGTCTTCCACATCAAGAATGCTGCTGACTTGTCGACTAGCCTCGGCGCAATCTTCAATATTGACGCCACCGCTTTTGTCGATAAAAACTCTCAGCAGGGTATGCCTACCTTGTCCAAGGTATTCAACACCCCACAACTGCAAGCCCAGTGCGATGATCACCGGCTCTATCATCTTTTGGATGACTTCGGCTTTTGTCGCCATATCACCATTCCGTACAAACAAAAAATGGGCACCAGGCCCACTTCGAATCAGCTGCTTGTAGCGCAGCGCATGCACTTGCTGAACATTCAAAACCAACTACAAGCTTTGGAGCCTTCAGCCCCTAAGCGCCCTGCGCTCAGGCCTGGAAAGCCCACCAAATAAAAAGCCCCATGTAGGGGCCTTCTATTCAACACTTCTCGATTCAGTCCTACACGATCAGCACTGCTTGCAGTTGCCTGCATTTCCAACCTGACATCTGAGTCAAGGAAGGTATTGGTAGCGGGGGCAGGATTTGAACCTACGACCTTCGGGTTATGAGCCCGACGAGCTGCCAGACTGCTCCACCCCGCAATAAATCCTATTAGTACAGCAAGGGCGCGGATTATATGTACCGCACCATGCTCGGTCAATAAAAGCTTGCTGGTAAAAACACTTTCCCGCAAATGAATCGATAAATAACTACTAATCTGTAAATAATAATGGTGCCCAAGGCCGGACTTGAACCGGCATAACCGAAGTCACTACCCCCTCAAGATAGCGTGTCTACCAATTTCACCACTTGGGCTTTAATTTAATTTTCCGCTGTTTACTTGGCAGGCTCAACAGATTTCGTTGTCGCCTGATTTTCATCAATCTGCTGAGGGGCAGCAGGTTCAACGGTTGCGCTCTGGGTAGCTGCCGCAGGAGCTTGTGTTGCTTTACTGATACCCGCAGAAGGCAAATCACCAGCAGCAGTGCCTGCATCTGGACTTGCCAATAACGAATCTTCAACCTTGACACCCGAATCTGCTTGCTGTTTGGCAAGTACGGCAAGACCCAAACTGGTAGCAAAAAACACTATCGCCAACCAGGTTGTAGATTTGGTCAACGCATTGCCACTGCCGGCACCACCAAACATGGTCTGCGAAGCTCCACTGCCAAAGGAGGCGCCCATATCAGCACCTTTGCCATGTTGAATCAGCACCAGCCCAATGATGGCTACTGCCGACAATACATGCACCACAACAATTAACGATTCCATATAAATCTTTACCCGATTCTTACTGAATCACTTATTGAATCCGGCGCATATCGCCAGAAATTCTTTCGCCACCAATGAGGCACCACCCACCAGAGCACCATCAACGTCAGGCTCTTGCGCAAGTTCAGCAACATTGCTTGCTCTCACGCTGCCTCCATACAGCACTCGCATACTGCTAGCACTGGAGGGACTCAGGCTCGCAATATAGTTGCGAATAAAGCCATGCACGGCTTGCGCCTGCGCAGGAGTTGCAGTGACACCGGTTCCAATTGCCCATACCGGCTCATAAGCAATCACTGCTCCTGCAAACACATCAATTCCACAACTTTGCAGAACCGCATCCAGCTGTCGCTGCACTACCCGCTCGGTGATGCCGGCTGCACGCTCTGCTTCATTTTCGCCCACACAAAGAATGGGCACCAGTGAATAGAGACGGGCCGCTGCAAATTTGGCAGCAACCGCAGCATCTGTTTCACCAAACAATCTGCGACGCTCGGAATGCCCCACCACCACATACGAGCATCCCAGCTCTTTCAACATGGGGGCAGATACTTCGCCCGTAAAGGCTCCCTGTTCAGAATCGTGGAGATTCTGGGCTCCCAAGCCCACTTCGGTTTCACGCAACAGAACTTTGAGCTGCTGCAGATACACGAACGGCGGGCACAGCACAATTTCACTTTGTCCTGGCGTGCCCGAGGCCTTCACGAACTCATGGATATAGTGTTGCATCCATTCAATCTGGCCGTGCATCTTCCAGTTGGCAATCACCAAAGGAATGCGTTTCATGAGTTCACTGATTCGCAGTTTGTGCCTGTAAAAAGGCCGGCAAGTCTAACCAAGAAGACATGCACAAGCAAGGAAAGCGGCTCTGGCAAAGGCTCAACCAACTTGAGCTCTGACCACATCTGCCAGCTCGTTTGCCAACCTTCCAACCAGCACTGCATCCTCACCCTCCACCATCACCCTGACCACTGGTTCGGTACCTGACGGTCTCAGCAGTACACGGCCACGGCCACCCAGTTGGGACTCAACTTCTTTTTGTGCAGCGGCAATTGCGGAGTTACCAGCAAGCAATTCACGGCGGATCATTTTTATATTGATCATAAGCTGTGGAAATTTGGTCATTCCACGTTTGATGTCCGCCAGTGATTTGCCCTGGCTTTGCATGGCAGCAAGCACTTGTAATGCTGCAACAATCCCATCACCGGTAGTTGTCACATCCAGGCAGATAAGGTGGCCGGAAGACTCACCGCCATAAATCCAGCCATTGGCTTGCAGCTCGGCCATTACGTAGCGGTCACCCACTTTGGCACGCACCAGGGCAATGCCCTTGTCCTTGAGAGCCAGCTCAAGGCCGAGATTGCTCATTTGGGTTCCCACCACACCTCGCCACGACGACGTTGCCGAAAATTTGCTGCTAGCGATGATGTATAACAACTCATCACCATCCACTAACGCACCGGTGTGATCAACCATGATGACCCTGTCGCCATCGCCGTCGAAGGCAATGCCAAGATCAGCCTGCTGCGCCAGTACTTCTTCCACCAGCTTTTGTGGATGCGTTGAGCCGCATTTATCATTGATATTCAAACCATCGGGTTTGTTGCCAATTACACTTACTTTTGCACCGAGCTCCTGAAAGACATTGGGAGCAATATGATAGGTAGCGCCGTTGGCACAATCGACCACGATTTTTAGCCCCTTCAGTTTCTGTGCAGATTTGTAAGTGCTTTTGCAGAATTCGATGTAACGACCCGCCGCATCATTGATGCGAACCACTTTGCCAATTGCATTGGATGGCACAATCACAAAATCTTCCGTCAATGCCTTTTCAATGGCCAACTCAATTTCATCATCCAGCTTGGCACCTTCAGCAGAAAAGAACTTGATGCCGTTGTCCTGGTGCGGATTATGGGAGGCACTGATGACGATACCTGCCTGCGCGCCGAAAGTACGAGTCAGATAGGCAATGGCAGGAGTTGGCATTGGCCCCAGCATGTTGATATCGATGCCGGCAGAACTGAGTCCTGCTTCAAGTGCCGCTTCAAACATGTAACCGGATATACGCGTGTCTTTGCCTATCAACACTTTGCCTTTGCCTTTTTCGGCAAAGACTTTGCCGGTGGCCCAGCCAAGTTTGAGCATGAAGTCCGGCATGATCGGATATTCACCGACTGCACCGCGTATGCCATCTGTTCCAAAATATTTTTTCATGATCTTCCTCTCAAGCGCCCGGCAGTTGGCTATGCGCAGCTGCATTGACTGCATGCCAAACTTTTACTGCATCTACCATACTCGCTACATCGTGGGTTCTGATGATGCAGGCACCATTCTGCATCGCCAGCACAGCGGCAGCAATGCCGGCAGCCTCCCGTTCTTTCTCGGATTTACCAGTAAGGTCACCCAGCATGCGTTTGCGGGACATGCCCACCAAAATTGGCAGGTTCAGTGGTAGCAGCTCTTTCAGCCGGGCCAGCAAGACCAGATTATGCTGCAATGTTTTGCCAAAGCCGAAACCTGGATCAATCAGCAGTTTGTTCACACCACTATGTTGGCAAACCTCAACGCGAGATTGCAGAAAACCTGCGACTTCCGCAGCCACATCGCTGTAACTCGCCATTTTTTGCATGGTGGCAGGAGCTCCTTTCATATGCATGAGACACACAGGCAGTTGCACATGCGCAGCAGCTTCCAGCGCGCCCGGCTCACTTAGGGCACGCACATCATTGATCAAGCCCGCACCTGCACCGGCAGCTTCTCTAATCACACCGGCGTTGCTGGTATCGACTGACAACACAATATCGAAACGGGCTGAGAGCGCTTGCAATACTGGCAACACCCGGTCCATTTCCTGCTGACTTGATACCGGCTCCGCACCAGGACGGGTGGATTCACCGCCGATATCCAGCATGGTGGCACCAGCATTCACCATGGCACTGGCACGCTCAATCACTGCTGATAACTGCAGCAGGCCAGCACTGAACAGTTCGCCGCCGTCTGAAAAGGAATCCGGGGTGATATTGAGAATGCCCATCACTTGCGGGATGGAAAGATCAAGCGTTCTGGTGCCGAATTGCATGGATAGCCTTGTACTTTTGCCGTGGTGTCGCAAAGATCACAAATGAAAAGGAGCTCCGCAGAGCTCCTGATCTTTCAGTCAATTCAGCCAAAGACTGAACCATTTAGCCTGAATGTCTAATGCTCGCTGGCAGGATTGCCCAACGTGGATTTTGGCCCAACCGTTGGCGCAGCAGTATCTGAACCCGCAGGTCGACCCGGGCGCTGCACATCATCGTTCCAATCTGCAGGCTTACGCGGTATGCGACCATTCATGATGTCTTCAATCTGCCCGGCATCAATCGTTTCATATTCAATCAAAGCATCTTTCATGGCTTCAAGCTTGTCACGATTGTCTTCCAGAATTTTCTTCGCGCGACCGTAACAGGTGTCAATGATCAATCGGATTTCCTCGTCGATCATGCGCGTGGTTTCCGACGACAGCATCTTGCCGCCGCCAGCTGCACCGCCACGTGCAAGGAACAGCTCATCCTGGTCATCATCGTATTGCAGCGGGCCCATACGTTCAGACAGCCCCCATTTCCTTACCATGTTCTGCGCCATCGTGGTTGCACGCTGGATATCATTGGAAGCACCGGTTGTGACACCGTCGGCTCCCAAGGTCAGCTCCTCAGCGATACGACCGCCATACATGCTGCAGATTTTGCTGAGAATACTTTGCTTGCTGTGGCTGTAACGATCTTCTTCCGGCAGGAACATCGTTACACCCAGCGCGCGCCCGCGCGGGATGATGCTGACTTTGTAGACAGGGTCATGCTCAGGCACCAGTCTGCCAACAATGGCATGACCAGCTTCGTGATAAGCAGTGTTGAGTTTTTCCTTGTCGGACATGACCATGGATTTGCGCTCGGCACCCATCATGATCTTGTCTTTGGCTTTCTCGAATTCTTCCATCGTAACGCGGTTTTTGCCAGATCTTGCGGCAAACAACGCAGCCTCGTTGACCAGATTGGCCAGATCCGCGCCGGAGAAACCAGGCGTGGCGCGGGCAATTACCGACTCAACCACACCTTCGGAAATCGGCACTTTGCGCATGTGCACTTTGAGAATTTGTTCACGCCCACGGATATCAGGCAAACCCACCACAACCTGGCGGTCAAAACGGCCCGGGCGCAACAAGGCAGGATCCAGAACATCCGGGCGGTTGGTAGCAGCGATCACGATGACGCCGTCATTGCCTTCAAAACCATCCATCTCTACCAGCAACTGGTTGAGAGTCTGTTCACGTTCGTCATGGCCACCACCGACGCCAGCACCACGATGACGACCTACTGCATCAATCTCGTCAATGAAGATGATGCAGGGAGATTGTTTTTTGGCTTGATCAAACATGTCACGCACACGCGATGCGCCGACACCTACAAACATTTCGACAAAGTCAGAACCGGAAATCGAGAAGAACGGCACCTTGGCTTCGCCAGCAATGGCTTTGGCCAGCAAGGTTTTACCAGTGCCCGGTTGACCAACCATCAACACGCCACGCGGAATACGTCCGCCCAGACGCTGAAACTTGTCAGGCTCGCGCAGGAAGTCCACCAGCTCTTTTACATCTTCCTTGGCTTCATCAACACCAGCAACGTCGGCAAAAGTGACTTTCACCTGATCTTCGCTCAGCATTTTGGCTTTGCTTTTTCCAAAGGCCATTGGCCCGCCTTTGCCGCCTACACCGCCCTGCATCTGGCGCATGAAGAACATGAACACCGCGATAATTATGATGATCGGGAATGCACCCACCAACAGCTGGATCCAGATGCTCTCCTTTTCAGGCTCGGCACCCTGGATTTTGACATTATGAGTCAACAAGTCATCGATCAGCTTGGGATCTTCGATATAGGGACGCAAGGTATTGAACGCCGCACCATCGGTGCGAGTACCCGTGATATTCAGACCACTGATGGTGACTTCACTGACATGACCATCCTGCACCTGCCGGATGAAATCCGAATAGATCATCTGATCAGCCCGGGTGGGCTGATTGAAATTCTGGAACACGAACATCAGCACGCCGGCGATGATCACCCAAAGTAGTAAATTTTTTACCATGTCGTTCAAGACCCGTTCCTCGATATCAATGCGGTGGCGGCTATCGCTAAAGCGTTGATACGTGCCGGACACTGCCTCCTGTGGAGTAATTGCCAACATTCTGGCATGAACCAAACCAAATTGCCTGCTTGCCGGGATGTAAGTGCGGCAGCAGCGCCGACCCTACCTTATCAAACCCCACCTTAACTGAAAGTGTGCTGAATCACTTTGGAGCCTATGATTTTTTCCCTTTTGCGAGCAGATAAACCTCGCGCGAGCGGGCACGTGATGCCTCAGGTTTACGCGTCGCAACCGATCCATACTCCTGTCGCAATCGCTGCAGTAATTCATTGAACCCTTCGCCCTGAAACACTTTCATCAACAAAACGCCGCCTTCACGCAGGGTTGCTCCTGCAAAATCCACCGCCAGATCAACCAGATACATGGCTTTGGGCTGATCTATGTCGTTCATACCACTCAAGTTGGGGGCCATATCCGAAATTACAAGATCAACCGGCTTGCCTTCGAGTACCGCCAGTATCTGGTTAAAGCAGACTTCTTCAGTAAAGTCGCCCTGGATAAAGTGCACTCCCTCTACTGGTTCCATCTCAAGAATGTCCGAGGCCACCACAGTTCCGCCCGGCTTCACCATGCGGCTGGCGATCTGCGCCCAACCGCCGGGCGCACAACCTAAGTCGACCACAGTCATGCCCGGCTTGAGTAATTTGTCTTTTTGGTGGATTTCCAGCAATTTGAAGCTCGCGCGCGAGCGATAGCCGGCATCACGTGCCTTTTTGACCCATTGATCATCGAAATGCTCTTGCAGCCATTGTTTGCTGCTACTCGACTTGGCCATATCTCAACCTGCCAGTACCGTTACTAGTGCAGTAGAATGCCCCCTTAATTACGGAGCCACTGCCACCCATGAAATCAGACAACCAAAGCCGCAAGCAACTTCGAGCCATTGGCCACAAACTGAATCCCGTGCTCATCATCAGCAACGGAGTCTCAAGCAACATTACGGCAGAACTGGAGCGGGCGCTGGCTGACCATGAATTGATCAAAATACGCGTCAATGCCACCGACCGGGAAGAAAAGCAGGTCATCATCAACGCCATTTGCAAAGCCCATCAGGCTGAACTGATCCAGCTGACCGGTCACATTGCACTATTGTTTCGCGCCGCGATGAAACAGAAAAAAGAACTGTCCAATCTGGTACGTTTTGCGGCGCTGATAAAAAACTGACAGGGGGCCGCCCCTACAGATGTTCAACCTTGTCGATCTCGTAAGCGATGTCGCCGCTAGGGGCTTTCACCACGATCTCGTCACCTTCTTCCTTGCCCATCATCGCGCGGGCGACAGGGGATGTGTAAGAAATCTTGCCTGATTTCACGTCAGCTTCATCCTCACCGACAATTTGATAAACCACCTTGCGATCACCACCGGCAATCAACAGCGTCACGGTGGTGCCAAACATGACCTTGCCGGTGCTTTTGATTTTGGCGATATCGATGATTTCCGAGTCTGCCAGTTTGCCTTCGATTTCCTGAATGCGACCTTCGCAGAAACTCTGCTGCTCGCGGGCAGCGTGATATTCGGCATTTTCTTTCAGATCGCCATGGGCACGCGCTTCTGCAATGGCCTGGATGATGCGCGGACGCTGCACCTGCTTGAGGTCATGCAGCTCTGCGCGTAAACGCGCTTCACCACCTACTGTTAATGGAACCCTACGCATCCTTCATCTCGTCTTTCTGTAGTGGGTTAGGTGTGGGTCAGGCTCGGAAGCCACGCGCCTTTTTTAAATTCAACTTCAGGCCCGTGGCAATTTATGCAGATCCTGCAGACTGTTGACGGAAATCGCTCCGCCGAACGCCATCGCCTCGCAAACAGCACGCGCACTGGCTATCGTGGTAGTGCAATAAACCCGGTGACGCAACGCAGTGCTGCGTATCGTCGCTGAATCAGCGATGGCCTGACGGCCTTCGGTGGTGTTGACGATAAGATCAATTTCGTCGTTTTTCAACATATCCACAATATGCGGGCGCCCTTCCATCACTTTATTGACCGCTTCGACCGGAATACCGGCATCAGCGATAATTTTTGCTGAACCCTTGGTTGCCACCAGCCGGAAGCCAAGATTGCGGAAGCTGCGCGCTACCTCAGGCAATGCGGCTTTATCGGCATCACGCACACTGATAAACACCGTGCCATTCTGGTTGATGTTCTGCTCACCAAAGCTTTGCGACTTGTAATAAGCCTCGGCAAACGTGGCGCCGGTGCCCATGACTTCACCAGTGGACTTCATTTCAGGCCCAAGGATGGGATCAACACCCGGGAATTTGTTGAACGGGAAGATGGCTTCCTTCACCGAGTAGAAAGTAGGAATGATTTCTTTCGTGAAGCCCTGCTTCTGCAAACTGATGCCAGCCATGCACTTGGCGGCAATTTTCGCCAGCGAGGTGCCGATACATTTGGAAACAAACGGCACTGTGCGAGAAGCGCGCGGGTTTACCTCAATGATGTAGACCTCGCCATCCTGGTAAGCCAGCTGCGAATTCATCAAACCAATGACGCCGAGTTCACGTGCAAGCTGTACACATTGGAAACGAATCTTGTCCTGCACTTCCATCGGCAAACTATAGGGCGGCAGCGAGCACGCGGAGTCACCTGAATGCACACCTGCCTGTTCAATATGCTGCATGATGCCACCAACGATCACATCCTTGCCGTCACTGACTACATCGACATCGATCTCGATGGCTGCGTTCAGGTAATAGTCGAGCAAGACCGGGCTGTCATTGGACACCTGCACTGCTTCGTTGATGTATTTCTTCAGTTCAGCTTCGTTGTACACAATTTCCATCGCACGCCCACCCAACACATAGGACGGACGCACTACCAGCGG
>CANCGR010000036.1 GCA_947377625.1 Gammaproteobacteria bacterium
TTCACACCCAGGGCATTGGCCAGTTCCACGGCAGCAGTACGGCTGGTGTCGGGAATCGGAATCACCACATCAATACCGTGATTGGGACGCTCGCGCATGATTTTCTTGGCCAGCTTCTCGCCCATCTTCAGCCGCGACGAATAAACCGACACACCATCAATGCGTGAATCGGGTCGCGCAAAATACACATGCTCGAAAATACACGGCGTCAGGCGGCTGTCGTCTGCACACTGCTGCGACTGCACGTTGCCGTCCATGTCGATCCAGATGGCTTCGCCCGGTTGCACGTCACGCACCAGCGTAAAGCCTTGCGAATCCAGTGCCACACTTTCGGAAGCCAGCATGTATTCATAACCTTTGCGCACTTTGCGCTTGCCGAAGACCAGCGGACGAATGCCGAATTTGTCACGAAAACCAACGATGCCGTAACCGACAATCATGGCTACCACCGCGTAGGCACCGCTGCAGCGCTTGTGCAGCGCGCGAATTGCAGTGAACACATCTTCGGCAGTCGGATTCATCTTGTGCTGTTTCTGCAGCTCGTGCGCCAGAATGTTCAGCAATACTTCTGAATCGGAGTCGGTGTTCAAGTGTCGCAAATCGTCGCGAAAAATATCGCCCGACAAGGCTTCGGAATTGGTGAGATTGCCGTTGTGGGCAAGCGCGATACCGTACGGCGAGTTCACATACAACGGTTGCGCCTGCGCCGGGCCTGAGCTGCCGGCCGTGGGATAACGCACGTGACCAATGCCCATGTTGCCGGGCAAGTTGCGCATATGACGGGTATGGAACACGTCGCGCACCAAGCCGTTGTCTTTGCGCAAGTACAACCTGCGTTTGTCACTGGTCACAATACCGGCAGCATCCTGGCCACGATGTTGCAAAACGGTCAGGCTGTCATAAAGCGCCAGATTGACGCTGGATTGCCCGACTATTCCTACGATGCCACACATGCGAAACCTCTTTGTTTGCCGGCCTGCGCCAAGGATGGCTCAGGCACTGATTACTGCGTCTCTCACTTTCTCGTTGTCAGCCGGTGTGATGCCCAACACCTTCTGCAAATAATTCGACAGGCCCATTACATACGGCACGGTCACCGATGAACTGTAGTACTGCTCGGTAAAGCTGAAGCGTGAAGTCATCATCACGATAACCGTCACAATCACCACGCCACGGATAATGCCAAACACGGCACCCAAGGCGCGGTCTGCCGCACCCAGGCCGGCTTTGTTCAACAGCTTCGAAATGCCACTGCTGATAAGCCCTCCTACAAATACCACCAGGATAAAAATCAGTAAGAATGCGACGACTTTCTGTAATGCCGGGCTGCTGATGGCACCTGACAAGTGCTGGCCAACCTTGCCGCTGAACAAACCGGCAGCTACCGAGGCGCCCACCCAGAAAGCCAACGACAAGGCTTCCTTGACCAATCCACGAAATACACCGATCAAGCAGGATATTCCGATAATTACCAATACGCCGATATCAACCGTTGCCATGGTTTCTTCCTATTGAACAGGCTTGCTTGAAAACGTTTCCACTACGCCTGTGATCTTGTAATTGGCGGCAATCTTGCTCGTGAGTGAAGCGGCTTCAGCCTTGGTCAACACCGGGCCGACATAGACCACGGTCATGTTGCTGCCCGGCACACTCGATGCCCTGGCATAAGCCTTCTGCCCGCCTTCCACCAGTTTCTTGACCAACGCTTCAGCATTCTTGTGGTCAGAGTAGATGCCCAGCCGTACCACGTAAGACAAGGGCAAGCCGCTGCTGTCCAGACTTGGCATAGTGTCTTTGGCGGGTGTGTTCGCTTGCTTGCCCTTGGCCATTACCGAGGCCACTGCGGCTTCCAAGGCATCGGGGGCTTGGATAGCAGTCTTGCTCGTTACCTGTGTGGGTTCATTGTCTTTGCTGTTGAAGGCCGGCAAGGGTGCAGTGACTGGCTTCGCCGTTGGCGCTGCTGTGTCAGTTGCTTGCGGCGCGGGTTCCTGCCCGGAAGCCGGCAGTTTGTCGGAAGCAATGACCGGGCGTTGTGGCTCCGGAATCGGCGTGTTGTCCAACTGCGGGGCGGGTGGAATTTTTGCTGAGAGAGGCGGCGGCTGGATGCCATTGCCATCCAGTAACAGCGGGGCCAGGATGATGGCCAGACACCCCACTACCAAGGTGCCCACCAAACGTTGTTTCATGGCCTGATTCAAATGATCTCCAGCACTGCTGAAATGGTGAAAAACGAACCGGTGACGACGACTACTGTTTCAACGACGGATTCAGTCCCTTGCGTGTTGATTGCAGCCTTGCAGGCGGCCTCAAAGGCTTCAACAGGACCGGGGTAACAAGTGATGTCCTGATAGCCAAGTGCACGGGCGTGATTATATAGGAAAGCAGCCGCAGAACCGCGCTCTCCGCCCAGGCTGGCGGCATAAATATGGCTGACTGCCGGGGCCAGCAAACGCACAACACTGGCGCTGTCCTTGTCACCCAGCATGCCCAATACCATTACGACCCGGCAACCCGCCAAATGCTTGCGGATATTGGCGGCCAGATTGGCAGCTGCATGCGGGTTGTGGGCCACATCAAGGATGACACGCACGCCGTTATGAAGTTTTTTCTGAAAACGCCCGGCGAGCTCAGCCTCGGCCAGTCCGCGATCAATCGCCGCACGTGCAAGTGTGAGCGGCAATTTATGCAGCACTTGCAACACTGCTGCTGCATTGTCGAGCGGAAAGCCGTTGCGCGGCAGAGCAGTGAGGGTCACCCTCTTGCCGTGCAGATCTTCGCCGTACCAATCCCAGCACTCATCCGCTTCACTCCAGCCGAACTGTCGGCCTTGCTGCAATAACGGGATGTGATTGGCTGCGGCAAAATCACGCACACTGTCCGGCATCGAGCGTTCACCGTAAACGGCCGGTTTGCCGGTGCGGAAGATGCCGGCTTTTTCATAACCGATTTTGTCGCGGGTATCACCCAGCCAGTCGATGTGATCGAGATCGACGTTGGTGAGCAGACTCACATCGGCATCGATGATATTGACTGCATCCAGCCGGCCACCAAGGCCCACTTCCAGAATGATGAAATCGGGCTTGTGCTGTGCAAACAACCAGAATGCGGCCAACGTGCCGAATTCGAAATAGGTCAGCGATATATCACCGCGCGCTTGCTCAACTGCGGTAAAGCCTGCACACAGTTCGGCATCAGTGGCCAGACGGTCATTGAGGCCAACGCGTTCGTTGTAGAGTCGAATGTGGGGAGACGTGTAGGTCACAGCTTGATAACCGGCTGCACGCAGAATGCCGGCCAGCATCGTCACTGACGAGCCTTTGCCGTTGGTGCCGCCTACCGTAAGCACCTTGGCGTTGCCAAAATCGAGCTGCATTTGGCTGGCAACCCGGCTGACACGCGCCAAACCAAGCTCTATCGTGCTCGGATGCAGCTTTTCCAGATGCTGCAGCCACCCGTTCAAATCCAGCTCTTGTGCCAGCTGCGCTGCCAACTATCGGCTCCTGCCAACACCGCTGGGGCGAGCCAGCAACTGCCCTTCACGCACACGTGGAGCGGGCAACAGTTTGCCAATCAGCGCACTGACGCGAGTCTTCATGTTGTGCCTGTGCACGATCATGTCGATCGCGCCGTGATCGAGCAAAAATTCAGCGCGTTGAAATCCTTCCGGCAATTTTTCGCGCACGGTTTGCCGAATCACATCCTGCCCGGCAAAGCCGATATAGGCTCGTGGTTCGGCAATATTGATGTCGCCCAGCATCGCGAGACTGGCGGATACGCCGCCGTAAACCGGGTCCACCAGTATTGAAAAATACGGCAAGCGTTCCTGCTTCATGCGTTCCAGTGCTGCTGCCGTCTTGGCCATCTGCATCAGTGAAATCAGCGCTTCCTGCATGCGCGCACCACCACTGGTGGCAAAACAAACCAGCGGTAGCCGCTTCTCCAGACAACGATTGACCGCCATCATGAATTTTTCGCCGACCACCGAGCCCATCGACCCACCGATGAAGCCGAATTCAAATGCAGCCACTACTACGCCCTTGCCTTCAACACGCCCTTCTTTCACCACCAGCGCATCTTTTTCGCCGGTGCTTTTGGCAGCGGCGGTGAGGCGATCCTTGTAACGTTTCAGATCCTTGAATTTGAGAATGTCGGTGGGTTCGATGTCAGCGCCGATCTCGCTCTGGCCTTCAGCATCGAGAAAAAGCTCCAGCCGGCGGCGCGCAGAAATACGCATGTGGTGATCGCATTTCGGGCACACATCAAGGTTGTCACGCAGATTCTCGCTGTAAAGCACCGCTTCACATTTCGGACATTTGCTCCAAATGCCTTCGGGCACACTGCGTGACTTGGCAGTAGGAGCCGCCTTCATGATCTTGGGCAGTATCTTGTCGATCCATTTGCTCATGTCAGTCGAATGCTCCCGCTTTCATGGTTGGAATTTTGTTGGTTTTCATTCAGCGATCCATGGCCTTGCGCATGTCGGCGATCAGACTGGTCTGACGCTCAAGCTCGGCGGCGGTGTAAGTGTCCTGGTCTTTTAGTTCGGCAATACGATTGATGAGCGCGCTGCCCACCACCACGGCATCCGCTATTTTGGCAATTTGCGCCGCGCTTTCCGCGTCACGAATACCGAAGCCAACGCCGAGCGGCAATGCAGTGTACTCACGCAAACGCGCCAGATTGGTGGCCACTGAATCAACATCCAGATGACTGGCACCTGTCACACCTTTCAGCGAGACGTAATAGACATAGCCACTGCTCTGCTTGCAAATCGCTGCAATGCGTTTCGGGTTGCTGGTAGGCGCCACCAGATAAATGGTTTCCAGCCCGGCTTTGCGCATGATGGGTTGCAAGTCGTGTCCTTCTTCCGGGGGCATGTCTACCAACAGCACACCGTCAACACCAGCGGCTACCGCTGCGTCGGTGAAAGTTTGGTAACCCATGCATTCAACCGGATTCAGATAACCCATCAGCACCACTGGTGTGTTCTGGTCAGTAGTGCGGAACAGCCGCACAATTTCCAGCACACTGCGCAAGGTAGTCTTCTTGGCGAGTGATCTTTCGATCGCGCGCTGCACTACTGGACCATCTGCTGACGGATCACTGAAGGGGAACCCCAGCTCAATCAGGTCAGCACCGTTGGCGACCAATGCATGCATCAAGCCCAAGGTAGTGGCGACATTGGGATCACCCGCCGTCAGATAGGGAATCAACGCCTTTTTGCCGTGGCGTTTCAATTCGGTAAAACAGTGTGTGATACGACTCATGCTTGGGTTCGGCTCTGGCAGTACTGCTTTTGATAATTACAGTTTGATGTTGTCGATGGCAGCAACGGTGTGAAGATCCTTGTCTCCACGTCCGGACAAGTTCACCACCATGACGTGCTCTGCAGGCAAGGTGGGGGCCAGCTTGAGGGCATGGGCTACCGCGTGACTTGATTCGAGCGCCGGGATAATGCCTTCGCTGCGCGTCAAAGTGCGGAAAGCTGCCAATGCTTCATCATCCGTCACGGCCGTATATTCGGCGCGGTGCAAATCTTTCAGCCATGAATGTTCAGGGCCAACACCGGGGTAATCCAGCCCTGCCGATACGGAATGGGTTTCCAGAATCTGGCCGTCGGCATCATTCATCAGATAGGTACGGTTGCCATGCAACACGCCAGGCTGGCCTGCCGACAGTGGCGCGGCATGTTTACCGGTTTCCAGTCCGAGGCCGCCGGCTTCCACCCCAATCATTCTGACTTGTTTATCGTCGATGAACGGATAGAACAAGCCAATGGCGTTGGAGCCACCGCCGACACAAGCCACCAGCGAATCAGGCAAGCGT
This sequence comes from Gammaproteobacteria bacterium, assembly GCA_947377625.1. GTDB lineage: Bacteria > Pseudomonadota > Gammaproteobacteria > Pseudomonadales > Pseudohongiellaceae > CAILUG01. The sequence goes on from CANCGR010000036.1 coordinate 5,827, forward strand.
CCGATCTGCTTCATGCTTTGCTCTTTCACTTCGCGGCCGATCACACTCTGGAAATCACGCACCAGCATCGGATAAGGATGGGGGCCGGCCACAGTGCCAATGATGTAGTAAGTGTTGTCAACGTTGGTGGCCCAATCACGCAGCGCTTCGTTCATCGCATCCTTGAGGGTGCGCGAACCGGAGCTGACGCCCACTACATTGGCGCCGAGCATTTTCATGCGGAATACGTTGGCTGACTGACGCTGGATATCATCGACACCCATGAACACGTGGCACTCAAGACCGAGACGTGCAGCAACGGTGGCAGTAGCAACCCCATGCTGCCCTGCGCCTGTCTCGGCGATGATGCGGGTCTTGCCCATCGCGCGCGCCAACAGCGCCTGGCCAATGGTGTTGTTCACTTTGTGCGCACCGGTGTGATTGAGATCTTCACGTTTGAGGAAGATGCGCGCACCACCGCAAAGTTTGGTCAACCGTTCAGCGAAATAAAGCGGCGATGGACGCCCTACATAGTGTGCCAGGTCGTAATCAAATTCAGCCCAGAAAGCCGGATCATGTTTAAGACGCTCATATTGGCGATTCAATTCTTCCAATGCCGGCATCAAGGTTTCGCCGACAAAAATGCCGCCGAACGGGCCGAAGTGCCCGCTTTGATCCGGAAAATCGTATGTCTTGTGGTGTATGAGATGCTCAGACACGTTGTACCTCACTGATAAACGACTGCATGAGAGCCGCTGATTTGATTCCGGGAGACAGTTCTACTCCCGAGCTTGTATCCACGGCCCAAGGCCGTGCTGTGCTGATGGCTTCAGCTACGTTGGCCGGGGTCAAACCGCCGGCCAGCATGATACGGGAACGACCTGCAACCGGCCTTGCCTTTTGCCAATCAAAAGTGAGCCCGGTGCCGCCAAAACTATTGGCATCCCAAGCATCCAGCAGCAAGCCTTTGGCCTGGTCATAACTCTGGCTGACAGCATCCAGGTCAACACCGGCTTTCATGCGCACCGCTTTGATGAAAGCACGACCGAAGCTGCTGCAGAACGCGGCACTCTCGTCGCCGTGAAACTGCAACAGATCAAGCTGAACTTCAGACAATACTTTTTCGACTTCGGTGCTGGATGCATTCACAAAAAGGCCAACGACGGTGACGAAAGGTGGCACTGCTTTAACGATGGCTTGTGCTTGCAATGCTGTTACCGCGCGCTTGCTGCCTGCATAGAAAACCAGGCCAATCGCGTCAGCGCCTGCTTGCGCTGCCGACAGTGCATCTTCAACCCGCGTGATACCGCAAATCTTGACTCTGGTTCTGTGGGTTTGTTGCACAAATTCAACCTGTTTCAGGGAGGCGCAAGTTTAAAGTATCTGGGCGCACAGTAGTACCCCGGATTTGGCCGGAACGGCTTTGAATACCCTTGCTAAGGCAAGGCTCTTGGCAGGTTGGCAGGAATCCCGAACACTTCCGGGTAACGCACCTGAATCAGGCTTAAACCCTGGGCTGCTGCGGTGGGCGCAGCCCGGGTACGGTCGCGCAGCGCAAGCAGTTCGCCCATCCATGCAGCGGGTTTGTGGCCTTGTCCGATTTCGAGCAAGGACCCGACGATATTGCGCACCATGTGCAGCAGAAACGCATTGGCTTCAATTTCAATAGTAAGCAGATCGCCACTGCGGCCCACCGTCACTTCACTGATATTGCGCATCGCTGTACGCGACTGGCAACCGGCGGCACGAAACGACGAAAAATCATTTTCGCCCAGCAGCATTTGCGCAGCCGCATGCATGTCTGCGGCATCAAGTGGCGCATGATGATGGGTGAGAAATTGGCTGTACATTGCCGGGCGCACCGAGGTGTTGCTGATCAGATAGCGATAACGCCGACTGGTGGCGGAGAAACGCGCGTGAAAATCATGACTGACCTTGCAGGCCCAGCGCACGGCGATGGTCCGAGCCAGGTTGGAATTGCTGCCATGAATCCACGCCTTGAGCGGACGCACAGCCGTGGTATCGAAGTGAATTACCTGACCACTGGCATGCACACCGGCATCAGTACGCCCGGCACACAACACAGTAACGGGATGGTCAGCGACTTTGGACAGCGCGGTTTCCACGCTTTCCTGCACTGTCGACAAACGCGGATTGAGCTGGGACTGCCAGCCACTGTAAGCACTGCCATCGTATTCAATGCCAAGTGCAATTCTGTCTGTGCCCGTCCCTGCGCCAAGGGAGTCCTTCTGCGCGACTCCCGGAATCAGGGCCTTAGCCATTCTGCCATTTCTGTTTCAGACGCTTGGCTTCTGAAATCTGCGCGCCTTTGCCACTGGCAATGACTTCTTCGAGAATTTCCACGGCACCGTCAATGTCGCCCATTGCTTCATAGGCAACAGCCAGATCAAGACGTGCATCGTGGGTATCTTGCGGACCACTGAGCTCTGAAGACTCTTCATTGCTGTTGCCATCTTCGTCGATATCATCATCAAACTTGATGGAGTCTTCGTCAAAGCTCAGTACTTCCAGTGCATCGTCTTCGCTGTCATCGCTGTCGAGCTTCAACGCGTCAGTATTGAACGAGATGCTTTCAACTTTATCTTCATCTTCCGCTTGCACTGCGACTGCGTCGTCTTCAGCGTCCAGCTCTTCAAGACTCGGCAACGTGAATTCAAACACTTCCGGCTTGTCTTCTATCGGCTCTGCTGCCGGGGCTTCTTCTACTTCGGTGATTGCATCCGGAGTAAACGCGAAAGTTTCCGGCACTGCTGCCGGTGAAGTAGCTTCGGCGGCTGCTTGCAGGAAATCCTCATGCTCTTCTTCTGCTTGCTCCTCAGCTTCATCAAGGGCTTGTTCCAGCAACGCAGCTTCTTCCATTACGGCGCCCGCTTCGTCCACTGCGGTATCTCTGGCAGGCATGACTGGCGGTGCTTCCACCATCGGCGTGGCATTCGGGTGGCTGGCTTCACTGACGCTTTCTACTTCATCCAGCGCGCTTTCCAGATTCATGAAGTCATCACTGAAACCCATTTCGTCCAGCAGCGTGTCAGTGGTTGGTGGAGTTGCCGGCACCGGTTTCGCAACAACAGATTCGACTGCAGCTACCGGAGCGGTTGTTGGTTCTTCAGTGAATACGGGTTCTTCTACCTCTTCGGCTTCTGCCCGACGGAAACGTGTCATGAAGGCCGCAATCATCGCGCCAATCCCGCCGCTTGGTTCGGCATCGTTGGCGTCAGCAAGTTCATCCAGACTTATATCCTCATCATCAGCCATTGCGGCCTGCGCATTGCGGCGTTTGATAAACAGCATCAGGGCAACACCCGCAACCACTGCCAACAATCCTCCCAGCAAAACGACACTGTTGCTCAACAAGGCAAGAATGCCTTCGCCAGCATCACCGCCGCCTGCCGCCTGGGCTGCCGATTCAACGCTAGCCAGCGCATCTTTGGTGGCAGCAGATTGTGAGCTCAGCTGTTTTTGCAGTTGGGCAATACGCTCATCTTCAATGGCAATAATGTTTTGCAGCAGGTCGATCTGTTCCTGCACAGCGCTGAGGCGGTTGGTCAGTTCCAGATTTTCAAGCTTGGAGCGATCGAGACTTTCTTCGCTCAACATCAATTGGTTTTGCAACGATTTGATAGTGGCGTCAAGATCTTTGCTGCCGCCGCCATTGGCGTCCTGGTCACCGCTGAGCAAGGTCAGTTCATCGCGCGCTGGCGCGCCCTTGGCACCAGGGGAGTCGTTCACCGCCAGTGGTTGTGCTCCCAATTCCTGGTTTTGCTGGTTGATCTGGGCTACTGCCGCTTCCTGGTCGATCAGGGCGATTTCATCCTGACGCGGAATACGCAGTACTTTGCCGGTCATGATGCGGTTGACATTGTTGTTGACGAAAGAGTCTTCGTTGGCGCGCTGAATGGCCACCATCATCTGCTGCACGCCGACACCGGCGGAGGGACGGGTTTGCTCAGCAATCTGATACAGCGTGTCGCCCTTCTGGACTTCGTACTCCTTGATCGCTGCAGACGGGCTGGCGGACGCACGTGAAGCACTGCCTGCAACTGCAGCGTTTGCTTTCGATGTTGTTGCCTTGTTGTTCGGGAGATCCAACAGCAGCGTGTATTCACGCAAGGTGCGGCCATTGGGCCAGGTGACGCCTACCAGCAAATCAAGGAAGGGTTCGGCAATGTCGTCGGTAGAGCTAATCAGAATACGGCCAGTGCCATCTTTCTGCATCTCGACCTTGAATCGGAGCTGACTCAGATTGGGGCTACGGCTTACATGGGCCAGTGTGAATTCTGCTTCAGTAGCAAGCGCAACTTTTATTTGCGACTCATCCAGCTTGCTGACATCCAGCAGCGCGATATGCGCTTGCAACGGCTGATTAAGTGCCGAATCAACCGTAATCTCACCCAGACCCTGAGCATAAGTCGAAGCGCTAAACGCAAGCGGCAGCAACAGCGTCGACAGTAAAGCGACGGTTGCAGTGCCTGTTCGGGATATGAATCGCATAGCTCTCCTTGACCAGCATTGGAGGCGGTTGTGTCAACCGGGCCGACAAGGAATTCTGCCGGCGCACCTTGCAACCCGGCCAACAGCCACCTGATCAGAGCTATTCAGCTTGCTAATCCAATGGCGGCTGAGAACTTGAGAATTCTCTTGTAAATCAGCCGCTAGTATTCATTAGATATAGTCTTTTATCAACACTTCTGCGATCTGAACTGAGTTCAAGGCCGCACCTTTGCGCAGGTTATCGGACACAACCCACATATCGATGCCGTTCGGATGAGAGATATCCTTGCGGATTCGACCTACCCAAGTGTCATCACTGTCGGTTCCTTCCGGAATCGGGGTCGGATAACCGCCGGCAGTGCGCTCATCCATCAGTTTGACGCCAGGCGCCTTCTTCAACAGTTCGCGTACTTCTTCCACCGAAATCTTCTGCCGGGTCTCAATATGGATGGCCTCAGAGTGCGAATAGAACACCGGCACGCGTACGCAGGTTGGATTCACCAGAATGTTGGGGTCTTCCATGATCTTCTGGGTTTCCCACACCATTTTCATCTCTTCTTTGGTGTAGCCGTTGTCCTGGAACACATCGATCTGCGGGATCACGTTAAAGGCGATCTGTTTTGGGTAGACCTTGATCTCTGGCTCTTTGCCGTTCAACAGCGCGATGGTTTGGCCAGCCAGCTCATCGATTGCTTCCTTGCCGGTACCCGATACCGACTGGTAGGTACACACGTTAATACGAGCAATACCCACTTTGTCATGGATCGGCTTCAACGCTACCAGCATCTGAATGGTCGAGCAGTTCGGGTTGGCAATGATGTTGTGGTTTTTGTACTGGGCCACCGCATGCGGATTGACCTCAGGCACTACCAGCGGGATGTCTTCCTCGTAACGGAACTGCGAGGTGTTATCGATAACGATACAGCCGGCTTTGCCTGCTTTGGGAGCATAGATGGCCGACACGCTGGCACCCGGCGAGAACAAGCCGATCTGGGCTTTGCTGAAATCAAAATCAGCAAGATTTTCAACAGTATATTGTTTGTTGTTGAAGCTGAGTGTTTCACCCGCGCTACGCTCGCTGGCCAGCAAATACAGGTTACGGACCGGAAACTTGCGCTGCTCCAGAATGCGGAGCATGGTTTTGCCTACAGCTCCGGTAGCTCCAACCACGGCGACGTCATATTGCTTGCTCATACACTCACTCCTCGCTTGCCACGGGTGCAAACTGCACCCGCCTCAGTTTTAACAAATAATTTGAATCAACCAGTTGGATTAACCTGTTCAGGTTTCAGCCGAACAGCCACGGCGCCTCGGCCTTAT
>CANCGR010000037.1 GCA_947377625.1 Gammaproteobacteria bacterium
CATGGCGCCTGCTACCGGCAGCAGCGTGAGCAATGATGGATGACGCATGTTGTCGTTGAACAGCACAAAGCAGGCGCCGATCAGTAACAGTCCAATCAGACTCAGTGCTGATTGCAGTTTCACTGACACTGACTGACGACCTTCAGGCATCACCACCAGCAAGGCACCGGCGAGCAACTCCCAGATGCGGGTTGGCAATATGAAAAATGCGGCGTTGAAAAAATGGCTGCTGCCATAGTGGGCCAGCAACAAACTCAGCACAGCGGTGAGCAGCACTGTTGGCGCAATCTTCACAAAAGCAAAGCGACGACTCAGCCAGCGCAGCAGCACCAACGCCATTGGGAAAAACACATAGAACTGCTCTTCTACCGACAATGACCAGGTGTGCAGCAAAGGTTTGAAAGCACTGGGTGCGGCGGTATAGGCATCTTCCAGCCAAAACCACAGATTGGACACAAAGCCCAGCGACGCCAGTGCAGAGCCGGAATATTCGCGCAGCTCTTTGGGCGCCATCAGCAGCAAGGCCATGGGCACCGACACCAGCATCACCAGAAACAACGCCGGCAGAATGCGGCGTGCCCTGCGTTCATAGAACTGCCTGATGCTGAAGCTGCCCGCCTCCATCTCTTGCCAAAGGATGCCGGTAATCAAATAGCCGGAGATGACAAAGAACACATCAACGCCGAGGAAGCCGCCGGCCAGCACTGGCACACCAGCGAATACAAATGCAGCGTGATACAGCATCACGCCCAGCACAGCGATTGCGCGCAAGCCGTCTATTTCGGGGCGATAAGCCAAAGTCATTGCGAACATTCCAGACACATTGGGTTTTCAGCGATATTGCAGAAGGCATCACAGCACCAACAGCACAGACTGGTATTGTAGGTTATTGGAGTAATTTTATTCGTTGGCCACCGGGAGGCTTGTTTCACACCGCAATAAAGCACGCATGAGGGGTAGTATGTTGAGCAAAGTTAGAGCCTGGTTTTTCCTTTGGCTGTTGCCGCTGCTGACCTTCTTGCCTCTTGCCATTCACGCCAGCGAGTTGGATGAGCTGGCACAAAGCGTTGAACGCACCGAAAGCCTGCGCGCCGTGAAGGATCTGCAACGCAACTACGCCCACTATGCCCAATTTGGTTTGTGGGACGACATGGCCAGCCTGTTCACGGCTGATGCCACCTTCACCTGGGACACACGCTCGGTGCAGGGCAAAGCCAAAATCGCGGCATGGCTGCGGCACCGGGGCGGTAACGAGCTCGGCCCTGTCACTAGTTGGGTTACCACCGAGCTGATCGAAGAACCGCTGATCAATCTCGCCGCCGATGGCTCTTCAGCCAAGGGTCGCTGGATGGGATTGTCACTTTTGGGTGAAAGCAAATACGGCGCGCGTATTGAAGGCGGCATCTACGAAAATACTTATGTGCACGTGAACGGTGTCTGGCTATTCTCGTCGCTGCATTTCTATCCGCAATATTCCGGCACTTATGAACAAGGCTGGATCAACACCGATGGCAAGGACCTGCCCTTGGTTCCCTTTCATTTCACGCCCGAAGAAGCCGGCGCGCCGATTGCGCACGCACGCATAGCAGCCCCCGCCACGCGCGCCTCATTGGCGCAGCTTGAGCAACGCATCAGCGCACTCAACGACGAAGACGCCATCCGCAATCTGCAAAATGCCTACGGTTATTATGTTGATCGCAAGATGTGGGATGACGTGGCCGATCTGTTTGCCAATGATGCGGCACTGGAGATTGCCGGTGCTGGCATCTACGCCGGCAAAAGCAGCATCCGTCGCGCGCTGCAGGTTATGGGGAGCGCCGGCTTGCAACGTGGCCAGCTTAACGACCGGCCCATGTTTGACACCATTGTCGAAATCAGCGCCGGCAACCGCGAAGCTTTTGCACGCGGCATTGAACTGGGCATGCTCGGCGAAGCTGATCAGGGCAAGGCCGAGTGGGAGCTCACAGTATTTCGCAATCGCTTCGTCAAGGAAGCCGGCATCTGGAAACTGCGTGAGCTACGACTCTATCCTTTGCTCAGAGCAGACTATTTCAAAGGCTGGGTAAGCGGACGCATTCAACAAGATAAACCCACAGGCACCTTGGCACCTGACGGTGTCGCCAGAGCCAACTATTCCGCGGCGCGTGTGATACCCGCCTTTCTCAGCGTAAATCCTGTTACCAAACAACCCGTGCGCCACGCCAATGACATGTTCGTGGTGGGCGACATGCCGCTGACTCCACGCATTGACCCCGGCAAGGAAACGCTCAGCAAGACTTCCGTGGATGCGCGACTGACAGACGCGCAGCGACGCTTGAAACTCTCTGTGGCCTTCGACGGCGCAGAAAATGTATCAGCCGCCTATGGCTATTACCTCGACGATTCGCAGTGGCCGCAGATGGGTGCAATCTTCGCCGACAAGGGTAACAACCAAGCGCCGTTGGCCGGCTACTATCTTGGTCGTGAGCGCATTACCCAAGCGGCAACTGCTGCGGGGGGTGCTGCCGCTGCAGCTACTCGCCCCGGGATCAACTTTCACTGGCGCATACAGCCAGTGATTCTGGTAGCCGCCGACGGCCGCTCCGTCAATCTGCGCACACGTTTGTTCCAGCCGCGCACAGGCAAGGAACTCAGCAAGCCTGGCGAGTTCTACGCGGCCGGCTTCCATGGCGGCATGTATCCGAATGACCAAGTGGTGCTGGAAAAAGGCGTATGGCGCTTGTGGAGCTCGACGAGCGACGGCCCCTACTTCACGTCCGCTGACTGGAAAGCTGGCTGGGCGTCGGGCAAGAATCGCAAGAGCGATCAAGCGGCTGAACCTGGTGCGTTGTTAACAAAATATCCACCAGACGTAGCGACCAGCGAACTTGGCAAGCGCGAGGAACATCTCGAAGGCGGCACTGGCGCTACCCTGACGTGGCCCGATATCCTGCCGATGTGGTTCAACTATCGCAATCCGGTGAGTGGCCGCACGCCTGAGAATTACTGGCCGGATTGTGTGCCGTGTGAAAAAGTGCCGGCCGCGAAGATGACAGCGCATGGTTATCTTACGCCGCGCTCAGGCGCCCCTGATTAGCTTTAGCCCAGCCATCGGCACTGGCGGCATGCAGCAAGGTGCCGAGTGTGAGGATGCCTGAACCGGGCATTACCTTAATGAACTAAATGTTGTCATTACGGTCAAACAATCTTCACAAGACTGCCGGTTGGTAATGCCGACTCACGACATGGACAGCGTAGTTGAATGCCCAGGAGATTTGGAAACGCGGGACGAGCGTCCGCAAGGCCGTGGCTTTAAAATCGCTATAGCATTCAGCGCAGGCTTGCATTTGCTGGTATTGGTCGCAGCAGCGCGCTTTGGATTTTTGCAAACGCTGCCGGCAAGTGAACTTGCCAAGCCGCCAATGGCAGTAACCTTGCGACAACTGCGGCCTCGCGATCCTGCAAATTCGCAAGCGCCAGGCAGCACCTCACAAATCCCGAGCTCTGCGTTAAAAAATTCAAGCACGGCCCTGCCAGTGACGCCTGCAACCGATACACACCAGTCCTCTGTTGCCATCCAGAAACCTGACAGAACACCGCTTGCCGTTGCGCCGGATGAAACAGCCACAACTCCGGCACTTGATGAAGCCGGGCTTACACAATCAATCACCAACTACATGACGACCTATCGTAGTAAACAAAAAACTACATGGGCAGATGCTTGTGTGCGCTCAAGCAACCCTAATGTCAAAGATGATTGTCCGGAACAACTCACTGACACCAGTAGTCAACAATTCAAAATACAAAAGGACATGCGTGATCTCTTCGACATGAACGCGCGAAAATATGCCGGCAATGCGCAAGCCCGGAAAAATCTGTTGGCAACCATGGAAACGATGCGCCCCTTGATGAGCGCTGATCCTGCGACGACAAAGCTCGCTCGCCAGCTCTATTTCTTCGCTGAGGATCAGCTGTTTTTTCTGCGGGGCGGACAAAGAAACATGACGTTCATTCTCAGCGTTGAAGAACGTGCGATGGCAGACGGCATCAGTTTTTCATTTGGCGGGCGGGCGCTTGGCTCGTCAATTAACCTCAGTGGCTTGAGTGATCAAGCACAAGGGCCAGCCAAGCCTGATTCGCTGTTGGTTAACCAATCTCCAGTTCCGGCGCCAGCCAAACCTGTTGTCGAGTTCAAACTGAAACCCGCCCCGCTGGGTGCTGCCAGCAAGCGCACACCAAACGGCTAGCGTTGCCGGCAAGAGTGTACAAGCCATCCGTTGGTATCAGCGCGAGGACCCTGCGCGAAACCACTGTGACTTGATCGCTTCCAGCAACACTAGACTCACCACGCCCACGCCAAGCCCCAACGCAAGATCATGCCAGTGCAGCGGCCCGAAATGAAAAAGTACCTGGGCAGGATGCCAGAACAGCGCTGTTGCCAGCACAGTGCTGACGCCACTCAACAAAATCCACAGCGAACGGTTAGGCCGGCCAAAGGCGCGCAGCAGCGATGCACTGAACGAACGGTTAACCAGTATCAGTCCCATGTTCACCAGCACCAGACAGGTGAACACCAGCGCACGCACATCAGCCTCCGGCATCTGTTGCTGTGTAGCCACCAGCAGCACCGTGGCGAGAATGGCCAGCACAATAAAGCCCTGCAGCAGCGCCCACAGCAAACGTTGTGGCAACAGCAAGCGACTGTTGGGATCACGCGGCGGCCGCTTCATCACATCGTTTTCTTCCTGTTCGGCTTCCAGCACCACCGAGCAGGCCGGGTCGATCACCATCTCGAGAAACGCGATATGGATGGGGGTGAGCATCAGTGGCAGATTCAGCACCAGCGGCAGCAGCGCCATACCCGCGATCGGAATATGCACGGCCACGATGTATTCGGTGGCCTTGCGCAGATTGTCGTATATGCGTCGGCCCAGACGAATTGTTTTTACGATTGATCCGAAATCATCATCAAGCAAAACAATGGAAGAAGCTTCACGCGCTACATCGGTGCCGCGCCCGCCCATTGCGATGCCTATGTGGGCCGCCTTGATCGCAGGCGCATCGTTCACACCGTCGCCAGTCATCGCCACGATTTCGCCTGCGGCTTTGAGACACTCGACGATGCGCAGCTTCTGCTCCGGCCGGATGCGCGCAAAGATGGAGCCTGATTTCACGCGCGCGGTAAGCTCTACATCAGACAAGGTTGTGATGGTGCTGCCTTCCAACACTTCACTTGCATCAATGCCTGCCTGCTGCGCGATGGCGCGCGCAGTGACGGGATAATCGCCGGTGATCATCACTACCCGAATACCGGCGCTGCGACATTCAGCGACAGCGGCCGGCACATTGGCACGCAGAGGGTCAGCGAATCCAATCAAGCCTGTATATTCAAATGGCAGGCCGCGCGGTGAATCCGACAACGCAAGCGATGAGGCAGCAGACATCAGCGGTGTCTGTGCCACGCCCAGCACTCGCATGCCATCGCGTGCGAGTGCATCTACTTGTATGCGAATCTCTGCGAGCTCTGCGGCAGACAGCTGACACAATTCGGCGATGGCTTCGACGGCGCCCTTGGCATAGGCGTGAGTACCGCTGCCATCTGCATCTGCTACCACATTGGCAACGGCAAAAAGATCCGGCCGCAAACCATAGGCCTTGATGAGCGTGTGCGATGTTAATGCAGCGAAGGTCGACGCGTTTTGCGTCTTTGCCAACGTGTGCACAGCGACATCCATCGGGTCGCTTGCCCGCTGCGGACACGCCAGCAATGCAGCCTGCAGTATCGCGTGCGGCTGGTCTGAAATCTCGCTGGTTGACGCTGCAGCCCAGTGTGTATCGGCATTTACCAATGCCACTACCGTCATACGATTCTCGGTGAGCGTGCCGGTCTTGTCAGTGCACAGCACCGTAGTGGCGCCGAGGGTTTCGATGGCAGATGCACGACGCGTCAACACGCGTGCACGCGAAATGCGCCACGCTCCCATCGCCATGAACACCGCCAGCACCAGCGGAAACTCTTCCGGCATCATCGACATACCGAGCGCAATGCCGCTCAGCATGGCTTCAAGCCAGGAGCCGCGCAGCAAGCCGAACAACACCACCGCCACCACACCTGCAATGCCACCGATAATCGCAAAATCGCGCACCAGACGGTTTATCTGCACCTGCAAATGCGGCTGCTGCGTTTCAATGGAGTGCAGTGCGCGACCGATGCGGCCTATTTCACTTTTGGCGCCAGTGGCATGCACGCAAGCAAGACCACTGCCGCGCACGACCAAGGTGCCGGCGCTGACTTTTGACTGGTTTTCACTGCTTGCCTGCAGATCAGATCCAATCGCTGCGACCGCATGCGATTTTTTCACTGGCACTGATTCGCCGGTCAACAGCGATTCATCCAGCAACAAGTCGTGTGAGGTTTCGAGTGTGGCATCAGCTGCCACGCGATCGCCTTCCGCAAGCACCAACAAGTCACCACGCACTACTTCGCGGCCGGAAATCACCACGCGTTTGCCGTCGCGAATTACCATCGCACGCGGGCTGGCAAGATTGCGCAGCGCCTCCAGCACTTTTTCGCTACGCGATTCCTGGATGATGGTGATCAGCACCGACAGACAGGCAAAGGTGAGCAGCAACAAGGCTTCAATCCTGTCACCCAGCAGAAAATAAACTACACCGCCACCTATCAGCAGCGCGAACATCGGCTCGCGTACTACTTCGAGCAGAATGCGCAGCAGCCCGCGCTTGTCTGCTTCCGGCAATTCGTTGTAGCCATCTTGGGTCAGACGCTGCGCTGCTGCTGTCGCGGATAAACCCGCCTTGTCTTTTTGCTGGCTCAATTCCATCGGAATATCTTTCATTCAGGCGTTTGCAATTGCTGAGTTGCCATTATTGCATTGTGTCGAACGCGCGCGGGTGTTTAACTCGCTTTGTACGACATCGCACTGACACCAGTATCAAGAACCTTTAACATCACCGCGCACCTTTCCACCCTTCCGCAAATACGCAGCTCGCGTGCCTAATCCTTTTACAGTGGTTGAACATGAAACTTTATTTCGCCTACGGCTCCAACATGCTGAAGACCCAGATGCGGGAGCGTTGCCCGCAAAGTCGCAAAGCTGGCGTCGCACAGCTGTCCGATTGGCGCTGGATCATTGACGCCAACGGTTTTGCCAATGTCGTTCCTGAAGCAGGCGCTTTCGTCAAAGGCGTGCTGTATGAAATTGGCTATGATGACGAAGCGGCGCTCGACCTGTTTGAAGAGGTAGCCGCCGGCACTCATGGCAAACGCTCGCTGCCGATGTTGTTCAATGGCAGAACCTTGATTGCGCTTTGCTATGTTAATTCCGCCACGACCGAAGGCGTGGCAAAGCCTGACTATGGCCAGCGTTTGTTAAGTGCCTTTGCGGATGCCGGGTTTGACAAAGATTACCTTGAGAAAAATGTCAGCAGGTTTCTTCCTGCCCGAGCCGCTTAAGCGTTGAACGCCTCGTGGTAAGAAACGCAGCGACAGTCATTGCGCCGATTGCTTGAATGTCTGATAGCTGTTTACTGCGGAGGCACAGATTCATTTGTGATCACTCTAGCAACTGGTTCAGCGACAACGCGAATGGCCAGCACCAGACCTGTGGCAAGTAGCAAACTGGCCAGATAGAACGGCGCGGCCGGCAAATGCACCGGCGCAGACTTTCCGATAAACCATGCAAAGGCTTGCGTGAATACCAACGGTGCCACGATGCCGGAGATGCTGCGCAAACTGGCTATCGCCCCTTGCAGCTGACCTTGTTCCTGCACGCTGACGCGCTTGGTCATTAGTGCTTGTGCCGAAGGCGAGGCCACGCCCCACAGCGCTGCCACCGGCACGGCCAGCAACAGTTGCGTGCCGGTAGTGGCCATGCCATAGCCGAGCATGCCGAGTACACCGGCCACCAGGCCGAAGCACAGCAACTTTCTTTCACCAAAGCGGTTCAAGGCCGGGCGAATTACGCCAGCTTGCACAATGACCGAACACACGCCGACCAACGCCAGCATGAGCCCGACTGCTGTTTCGTCCCAGCCATAGCGATAGCCGAGATAGAGCACCGTGACACTCGGATACACCATGTGCGCCAGCTCCATCAACATCACGATGCCGGTCAGCGCAAACAGCTCGTGGTGCGAACGCAGCAAGCGCAGTGCGCCGAGCGGATTGGCTTTATGCCAGACAAAGGTCGCGCGCTTTTCTGCAGGCAGTGATTCCGGCAGCACAAAGAAGCCGTACAGCGTATTGGCGAGCGCGAAGGCTGCTGACACCCAAAATGGCATGCGCGGATCAAGGCCGCCCAACAAGCCCCCCAACGCCGGGCCAACAATGAAGCCCAAGCCAAAGGCTGCGCCCAGCATGCCAAAACTCGCCGCACGTTTGTCAGGCGGTGTTACATCGGCAATGTACGCAAAGGCTGTGGAAAAACTGGCCGAGGTCATGCCGGAAATTATTCTGCCGACAAACAGCCAGGCCAGGCTCGGCGCCAGCGCCATCAACACATAGTCGAGGCCAAGCCCCAGACACGACAACAGAATCACTGGCCGGCGGCCGTAACGATCCGACAGCATGCCAATAATCGGCATGCAGATAAATTGCATCACGCCCCACGCCAAGGTCATGTAGCCATACATGCGGGCGGCCGAGGCGGTGTCGTTGCCCTGAAAACTTTCCACCAGTTTGGGCAACACCGGAATGATGATGCCGAACGCCAGCACGTCCAGCAGCACCACAATAAAGATGAACACAAAAGTGGCGCGGCGCAGGCCGCTGGTGGCGTTGGTCATAGCGTTATTCCGCAGGTGAATTTTTGGCAGATGCTGCTGTCAGCTCGGTCTGTTGCTTGCGTGTGAGTTTGGCACACACCAGCTCATAGGACTGAACAGCGAGCTGTTTTATCACGGCAACCGGCACATCAGCATTAAGATCAATGCATATCCAATAACGCCGATCCAGATGAGAACGATGGCCAACGCCAGTGTATTGGGCATGCAGCATGTCAACTTGCTGCGCCTCACATTTCACAATCACATGCTCATCGTCACGCAGTGAGAGGATGGCAAACATCTTGCCCATTACTTTGTAGATGAGCGCAAGCGGCGTGGAGCCGCGTGGCGCAGTGAACGGTTCCGCCACGGCTCCCGGTTTGGCATCAAGAAATTTCTTCAAGGCAGCTGTGCGTTGGCGCGGCTTCATGTCGACTCGTCAATCAATATGTACCCAAGTGCACACTATGGACGAGAAGGGGATTTTGCAACTACGCCAGCTTGCCAACGGAACAGCAGCCAGCTCAAGCCAAAGCGGCTTCCAGCAATTCACAGGCGGTAGTGAGCGGTTGTGCTGACTTGATCAAGCGCTGCAACTGCTGGCAGCGAGCAAGCACCTGCTCATCAGCAAGCAAGACTCTCAGCTTGTCGGCGACAGCCTGCGCCTTGAACTGCTCGGGTGGCAAACCATCACCAGCGCCCAACCTTCTCAGCCGCAGCAGGTTATCAGGTTGATCATGCGCCATCGGCATCAGCAGTTGCGGTATGCCGGCCGCAAAACCTTGCGCCATGGTGCCAATGCCACCGTGGTGCACGAGCGCAGCGCAACGTGGCAACAACTGGCTGAACGGCGCAAACGACACGTGCATAACTGAGGCGGGAAGATTGGGCGGAATATTTTCAGCAAAGCGAGTCAGCAGCACAGCTCGGCGCTGCAGTTTTTCACAAGCGCCAATGGCTGCTTCAAAAAAGTCACGGCCCTGGCGCATCGCCGAGCCCGGCGTGAACGCAATCGGTGCGGAGCCTGCTGCCAAAAATGCTTCGAGCTCGGGCGACAGCGTGGCAATGCTGCTTTCATCGTACAGCGGAAAACCCGCCAGCCTTGCTTGCGGTGGCCAGTCAGGCTGCGGCGCTGCAAACCATGCAGGCCACAGGCCGAGAACGCGCTGCGGCGAATTCCACCAACTATCCATTACCCGCTGCACCGGCGCCAAACCGAGCTCATGGCGGAATGCATTCAGTGACGGGCAGATAAGCGGGTCGATCAGAAATTTGTCGGCAAGCCAATAGATCAAACTGATCCACCACCCCGGCGCCCATGCGGGAATCGACATCGGCAAACCCGGCACTTCATGCACAGTGCGAAATACCAGCGGTTGCAAGTGGGTGGAGATCAGCGGCACGCCATGGGCTTCCTGCAATAGTCGCGCGCTCAAGCATAGCGGCGAGGCCACCAATGTGAATTTTTCTGTTTGCCAACGCTGCAACAAAACTTCGTAGGCAGGGCGCAGCATAAGCATCATCGCGGCTATCACCACCGGTGCGCCTTTTCGCGCGTCCCACAAGTCGGGGTGAGCGGTGGAGTCGAGATATTCCTGCGCGGTACCAAGCTCAATGTAATCGAGTTGGTTCTGTTCGATCAGCGAACGAAAGTAGCCATTGGCACACACCATCACCTTATGACCACGCGCTTTCATGGCAACAGCAAGCCCTACGACGGGATGCACATCGCCATGGCTGCCCATCGGCACAAATACAAATGATCGCTGCGACACAGTTACACAACTCCTTGCTGGAAAAGAAAAAGCCACGCGAACGTGGCTTTTTTTTTGCTATTTCTTTAGCTGAACTCAGCTGTCGGTATAAGGAATCATGCGACCCAGAATAATCACACCAATCCAGATCACAATCGAAAGAAGCGCGATTACCTTGGCACGGAACGGCGCATCTTCACCGTCGGCCAGTGCCAGCAATTCCTTGTGCTCACCGAACCAGAACCACAACGCATTGATACCCGCCAGCACTACCAACACCATCTTCCACTGGAAGCCGTAGTTGTAAATGTAGTTGTTGGGGTCGGAGGTCATGAAGAAATAACCAGTGATCAGGTTAACGCTGAACCCGACAATCGCCACCGGAATGAATTTCATGGCTTCTTTCATATTGACGAACTTGCACAGGCCCAACACGCGGCCATCCACCACCAAGAGCGCTCCAAACAGGAACGACAACCCGATGAAGTGCAGGGTTTCGCACAGCGGGAAAATCCAGAACTGCTCAATGATCCATTTGTGAACTATGCTGCTTGTGAAAAAGTCAGCTACATCTTGCATCGTCATGTTCTGTTCCCCTTAAGAAGCTGTGATGTATGCCATCAACCGACCGGTGATGACACCAACCAGCCAACTGGTCATGCAAAGAGCTGCGAAAAATTTCTGGGTAAACTCACTCTTGTTGGTACGCACAGCGTTCATGACCACTTTGAGCAACACCCCGCCAGTAAGGATCGCACCGATCTTCAGCTGGAAAGTCCATTGAAAGAAATACATGCTGGAGCTGCCGGAAAACAGCATGATGCCCGACCACAGGTTGATCAAAAATCCAATCCAGCCCACCGTAAACAGCTTGTCGAACGCCAGCACGGAAATGCCTTTGGCAAAGCCCAGCACCCGCATACACAGCATCAGCGAGACGCCCAGCACGGTAGCCATGCCAACCGCATGACAAGTCAACACGAAGGGATAGCCCCACAGGGACTCCCTGACGAAGACCCCAACGGGGCCGTTTTCATACCAGAGCAATAAATCCATGATCATGATCAGGTCTCTTTAGTTATTAATCACTGCAGTTGT
>CANCGR010000038.1 GCA_947377625.1 Gammaproteobacteria bacterium
CAATGTCAGAAGCTGTTGCACTGGCCAGGATCGCAGTAGCAGACGGTATCACTCACAGCATTGTGACTCCCCATATTCATCCCGGGCGTTGGGAGAATGATGCCAATTCCATTCGTGCGAGCGTTGCTGCTTACCAAGCAGCGTTGCAAGTCGAGGGCGTGCCGCTGAAAGTCAGCTTTGCGGCCGAAGTGCGTTTGTCTGATTTCATTTTCAAACAACTCGAATTGCTGCAGTTGCCGTTTCTGGGGGCGCTGGACGGTTATTCCCTGATGCTGCTCGAATTTCCGCACGGCCACCTCATCCCGGGTTCTGTCCAGTTGGCCCAGTGGCTGATGAAAAAAAACATCAAGCCAGTGATTGCGCATCCGGAGCGCAACAAGGCCATCATGCGTGATCCCGCCTTGTTGAAACCGTTCTTGCAGGCGGGGTGCTTGTTGCAGGTCACCGCCGGTTCGCTGACTGGCAAGTTTGGCAGCAAGGCCGAACAGGTCGCCCTGCAATTGCTGCAACAAGACCAGATCAGTTTCGTTGCCACCGATGCCCACAATGTCAACGCACGTCCCCCCGTTTTGAGCGAAGCCCTTGCCTTGGTGAGTCGCCTCAAGGGTGAGGAGTGTGCGGCAAGATTGTTTGAAGGCAATCAGCGGGCGTTTCTGGCCAACAGTGCCGAGGTGGCTCCATGAGCCTCGCGCGCTTGCGTTTCATGCTGATACCGGCATTGCTGGTGTTGCTGCTTGCATACCAATGTATGTTCGCTGTGCGAGTGATGATTTCCGATGGGTTGAATTTCAGTGTGCAGCGGGTAATGGCGTATTGGGGAGTCGAGGGCTCAAAGCCTGCAGCCAGCGATGTTGGCGCAGCGCAGCAAACGGTGGAACAAGCCCTGTGGCTATGGCCGCGACATCCGGATTATCTGTCACTGCAAGCACGGCTGCAGGTGTGGCAAGGACAAATTGCCCCCAGCAAGCAAGCAGCCAATGCACAGTTCAAGTTGGCGATAGCCACCATGCACCAATCATTGGTGGAGCGCCCGGGCAATCCCTACAGCTGGGCGCAATATGCGGAATATCTTGCTACCCAGCGAGACAAAAGAATTGAGCTGTTTTCGGCGGTAGAAAAAGTGAAGAGTCTGGGCGCAGGTGATCCGGCATTGCAGAAACGGGCACAGGCATTGCTGGGGAATTGAGTGCCGATTGTCCTTGGTCGTTAATGCGCGTTGAGGCGGTCGTTGAGGCGCAACAGCTCACGCGTGAACGACAGTTTCTGGACGTAGCCCAAAAGCTCAAGCAAGAGAAACACGCAGGAAGGCAATCACAGTCTCAGGCACGATTGCCGGCACCTCGCCAAAGCTGATCAAGCGCGATACGCCGCGAGGCTCGCAATTCCTGGCGTGGTTTGGCTTTGATGACATACCAGTGCTGAATGTCCACGGACGGTGGGTAAGGCATGACAAGGTTGATAGGCAAGGGCCGTCATTATAGCGGTGTGACATGGGCAGCAAGGGCATTGAGAATGGCCGCGACAATCTCAGGGCGGTAGCGTGTCCTGGGCAAGCTGGCGAAATTTCCCAAGGTTCGGATTCAATGAATGAAGCAGTAAAAACCACGCTGATACCAAGCGAGGCGATGATGGAATCGCTTTGCTGCGCTCTGCTGCGTGAAGAAAAGCCGCACTGGCCCTATGGCAGTGATCAAGCCGCCGTTGATCGCATGGTCGGGCAACTGCTTTTTCATGGCACTGATGCGCTGGTATTTGAAAAGCTGCTGCTCTTGCAGGACTGCCCCGAACTGCTGCGCACAAAATTGCGTGAGCATGCGCTGGCCAGGGCGGCGTGGGAGTTGCGTGAAAGGAACCTGCTGCGCACCGCGCTGACCGCGCTAGCCAAGGCTGGTGTGGATGCACTGCTATATAAAGGTGCGGCACTGGCCTATTCGCTTTACCACAATCCGGTAACCCGCACGCGCAGTGACAGTGACGTGCTGGTGCCAGAGCAGCAGTTGGCAAAAGCGATTAAGGTGCTGCAGTCGCTGGGTTACCGGCAATGCAGTGCTGATGACGAAATGATTTTTTACAAACTCTATTTCACCCACGTCTCGCAAGACGGCAATAGCCATCACATTGATTTGCATTGGCGCTTGAACAATTCCATTGCACTGGCCGGCGTTTTTTCTTTCAAAGAGCTGGACAGTCGTGCACATACGCTGCCCGCGCTGGCCCCTGTAGCCAAAACCATCAGTAACGTGGATGCACTGCTGATTGCCTGTTTGCATCGTGGCGTGCATCAGCAGTCTGTCTACACCGTCAATGAGTCTACCCGTTATACCGGTGATCGCCTGATTTGGCTGTATGACATTGATCTGCTGGCCAGGCTTTGCCCCGTGGATGAATGGCAACAGTTTTGCCAGCTGGCCCGTGCCAAAGGGCTGACCAGTATCTGCAAGGAAGGTTTGTTACTCGCACAACGCTTGTTCAATACGCCGTTGCCGGCGGATTGGCAGGCGGCATTCGCCAGCGACCAACAAGCGCTGCCTGATCGCTATCTGGCAGCGGGGCCACTGTTGCGCCTGTGGCTGGATCTGTTGGCCAGTCGAGGTGTGTCGAGCAAACTGGCTTACTGCGCGCATGTGCTGTTTCCATCTGCTGCGTACATGCGAAGGAAATATGCAGCGGCCAGCATCAAGTGGTTGCCCTGGCTGTATGTGCGGCGCGCGCTGGCAGGCCTTGGCTTGCGTATGCATCAGGGCAGGCGCTGATGATGACGCTGTACAAGCTGGCCAGTTTGGCACTGCCGTATCGCCACGCGCTTTGGCAAGGCGGCGTGCTGCTGCTGGCAGAAAACTGCATTGGCCTGGCAATACCGTGGATGGTCGGGAAATTTGCCGGCAGCTTGTTGGGACAGCCCATGCCTGGCGCTTCAATACTGGTCGGGTTGCTGCTGCTGATTTTGCTGCAGAGCGGCTTGCGTTTTTTCAATGCCACGCGCCTCGGCGCCACTGCGGCCCGCATTGCCACTGATTTGCGCTGGCGTTTGCATCAACATTTGCAGGGCTTGCCGCTGCGTTATTTTCACCAACACCGCCGTGGTGACTTGTTGGCGCTGTTGACGCATGAGGCGGAACAGTTGGGAGGATTCATCAGCGGCACGCTGCTGAATCTGCTGCCGATGCTGGTGACTGCGATAGGTGCTGTGGTGATTATGTTTTTCATTGATGCGCGATTGGCCTTGCTGGTGGCCTTGTGCGTGCCGCTGTTCATGTTGATAGTGAAAATTGTCGGTCGGCGCCTGCGGCCACTGGCGCAAGCATTACAGGAGGCCTATGCCGATTGCTATGCGGTGCTGGAAGAAAATCTCGACATGCTGCCGGCTGTCAAAATGTTCAATCGCGAGCAGGCAGAGTCGCTGCGTTACCGGCAGCAGCTGGAAAAATTGCTGAAGCTGGAGATACGGCAAACTACCATCCACTCACTGTTGGAGCCGCTCTTGCAATTTACCGGAGCGGCGGCGGTATTGGTGTTGTTGTGGCTGGCCGGTGAGCGTATGCATGCGGCCAGTATGACGGCAACCGAGCTGGTCAGCTTCATGCTCTATGCCGCCTTGCTGATACGGCCAGTGAGTGAGCTCGCCGGCGTTTACGGCCAGGTGCAAATGACACGCGGTGCTCTGGCGCGCTTGCAACAAGTGCTGGATGAACTGCCGGAAGCTGCTAATCAACACGGCAAGTTGTTGGACAAAATCAGCGGGGCCATCAGTTTCCATGGCGTGGGTTTTACCTACCCAGGCCGCACGCCGGTATTCGACTCACTTGATTTACAAATCAAGGCCGGCGAAACCATCGCCATCGTTGGTGAAAACGGCAGCGGCAAAACTACCTTGATGCAATTGTTGCTGCGGCTTTATCCGGTGACTGCTGGTCGTATTGAACTGGACGGCCACGATATTGCCGGGCTTGATCTGCATTTTCTGCGTGAGCAGATCAGTGTGGTGTCCCAGCATGTGTTGCTGTTCAACGGCAGTATTACCGCCAATATCGCCTTTGCGAAAAACGGCGCCACTGCACAGGAAATTGAAACAGCGGCACGCTTTGCTCATGCGCATGAATTCATCAGCGGTTTGCCGCAGGGCTACGACACGCTTATAGGTGACCAGGGTGTGCGTTTGTCTGGTGGCCAACGACAACGTCTGGCCCTGGCGCGTGCGCTTTTGAAACGCTCGCCTATACTGGTGCTGGATGAAGCCACCGCCATGTTTGACCCGCAGGGTGAAATGACGATGCTGCATGAATGCCGGCATTTGCTTGCCAATGCCACAGTCATACTCATCACACACCGCGCTGCCAGCCTGGTTTTGGCCGACCGGGTGCTGCGCATGCATGAGGGCAAACTCTATCCGGTTGCGGTCGGCGAGCTTGCGTTGTCGCCGATGACCACTTCAATCAATGCCGTCTGTTTGGGAGAAAAGCAGGAATGTTGAACCGTAGTTTGCAAATATCGCCCGATGCCTTGTTCCAGGAAATAGGCGGTGAAGCAGTCATACTGGATCTGGCCAGTTCCACCTATTTCGGGCTGGACGCCATTGGTGTGCGCATCTGGCAACTGCTGCAGGACCACCCTGAGCAAGCCACTATCTGTGAGCTGCTATTGTCAGAATATGAAGTCGACAAAGCCCTGCTGGAACAGGACATGGAAAAATTCATCGGCGGCCTGCTGCAGGCAGGCCTCGTGCGAGAAGTCGGTGCTTGACCGGAAAATACAGCAGTGGCGACAACTGCTGCCGTGGGAACGGCGCGTGCTGCTGACGCTGCTATGGCGTTTGCCAGTAGCAGGGTTGCTGCTGCGTTTGGTGAACATCGGCAAGGTGCTGGCATTGGCAAACAGCAGTCAACGACAGAGCTTGCCAGCCGGCTTTGACGCACAAGCGTTCGCACGGCGTTGCGAACAACTGGTGTGCATTGCAGCCCGCAACGGTTTACATCAGGCCACCTGCTTGCCGCGTGCGCTGGCACTGCAGCATGTGCTGGGCAGTTTTGGTGTGACGACAGAACTGAGGATTGGCGTGGTGCCAGGCTCCCAGCCGCTGCAGGCACATGCGTGGGTCGTGTTCGAGCAACAGGCGCTGGGCGGTGAGGTTGCACAGTACCAGCCGATTGCGATGAACAAGGGTAGTGGGTCCATGCCTTCGCCTCTCATGTTCGATGCACCAAGCCCGCGAAAATAGGATGTTTCCCCTATCGTACTGGCGGGTTTAATGATGCACCATATTGTTGGCAATGCGGGCTTTGCGCTGCATTGGCTTGTCTTCACAAACGAATAAAACACACCGGGAAAAGTGATGCTGAAAGCAGGAAAAATTCTGGTAACCGGCGCCGACGGTTTCATCGGTTCCCATCTGGTCGAGCGACTGGTGGCGCTGGGTTGCGATGTCAGGGCTCTGGTGCAGTACAACTCGTTCAACTCCTGGGGTTGGCTGGATCAGATCCCGGCCCAAACGAAGCAGAGTATTGATGTCGTAGCCGGTGACGTGCGCGATCCGCATGGCATGAAAAAAGTCATGGCCGGCTGCGATGTGGTGCTGCATCTGGCTGCGCTGATAGCGATCCCGTATTCCTACCATTCGCCCGATGCCTATGTAGATACCAATGTGAAGGGCACCTTGAACATCCTGCAGGCGGCGCGCGAGCTGGGTATCAAAAAAGTGGTGCATACCTCCACCAGTGAAGTCTATGGCACCGCGCGCTTTGTGCCGATCACTGAAGAACATCCGCTGCAGGGGCAATCGCCTTACTCGGCCACCAAGATTGCCGCCGACCAGCTGGCGTATTCCTTTTACAGTTCATTCAATTTGCCGGTGGCGATCATTCGCCCCTTCAACACTTACGGGCCGCGCCAGTCGCTGCGCGCAGTGATTCCGACCGTCATTACCCAGATTGCCAACGGCCATCGCCAGCTCAAACTGGGTGCGATACATCCGACGCGCGATTTCAATTTTGTCAAAGATACGGTCGAAGGTTTTATTGCGGTGGCCAACAGCGACAAGTCAGCCGGCGAAGTCATCAATATCGGCAGCAATTTTGAAATCAGCATTGGCGACACCGTCAAGGCTATTGCCGCGCTGATGGGCGCCGAGGTGGAGGTCATTACCGATCAGCAGCGTTTGCGTCCGGAAAAAAGCGAAGTCGAGCGGTTGTGGGCCGACAACAGCAAAGCCAAAGCGCTCTGCGGCTGGCAGCCAGGTTATGGCAGCATCGACGGTTTGCAACGTGGCTTGGCAGAAACCATCGAGTGGTTTGTCGATCCGCGCAATCACATTGGCGCCAAAGCTGATCAATACACTATCTGATGCTGATGCCAGCAAACACCCTCATGAACCAGCCCGCTATTTCTTCTGCACTTCCTGATGCTGTTATAAAAGCACTGCGTACTGTCATTGGTGCCGGCAAAGCCAATCTGCATGAGCCATCATTCAACGGCAATGAATG
This sequence comes from Gammaproteobacteria bacterium, assembly GCA_947377625.1. Classification (GTDB taxonomy): domain Bacteria; phylum Pseudomonadota; class Gammaproteobacteria; order Pseudomonadales; family Pseudohongiellaceae; genus CAILUG01. The sequence continues at coordinate 6,477 of CANCGR010000038.1, forward strand.
GGTTTATCTGAAAGAGTGTCTCGACTCGACTTTTGTTTCTTCGGTTGGCAGTTATGTCGACCGCTTTGAAAAAGATCTCGCCACGTTTACCGGAGCGCGCCATGCGGTCGCCGTCGTCAATGGCACTGCGGCCTTGCATCTGGCGCTGCTGCTGGCAGGCGTGAAAGAAGGTGACGAGGTGCTGCTGCCTTCGCTGACTTTCATCGCCACCGCCAATGCAGTGGCCTACTGCAAGGCAGTGCCGCATTTTATTGATTGCAACGAACATACCCTCGGTGTCGATCCGGCTGCACTGCGCGACTATCTGCAACGCAGCTGTGAAGTGCGCGATGGCCACTGTTTCAACAAAAGCAGCGGCCGCATTGTGCGCGCGCTGGTGCCAATGCATACGTTCGGCCATCCGGTCGACATTGACGGTTTGCTGGCCGTTGCTGCTGATTACCAGTTGGCGTTGGTGGAAGATGCAGCGGAATCCTTGGGCAGCTACCGCGCTGGCCGTCATACCGGTACGCATGGCCTGCTGGGTGTGCTCAGTTTCAACGGCAACAAGACCATCACCACCGGCGGCGGCGGTGCGATACTCACCAATGATGCCGCGCTCGCCAAGTTGGCCAAGCACTTGAGCACCACCGCGAAAATTCCGCATGCGTGGGAATACAGTCACGATGTTGTCGGCTACAACTATCGCATGCCCAACCTTAACGCTGCTCTCGGCTGCGCCCAGCTGGAACAGTTGCCGGACTTGCTGGCAAACAAGCGTCGCTTGTTTGAAAAATATCGCAGCGCTTTTGCAGACGTTGCCGGCGTGCAACTGTTTCACGAGCCGGCCGACTGCCACAGCAACTACTGGTTGCAGACCTTGGTGCTGGATGAAAAGTTTGCCGCACAACGCGATGCAATCCTGCAGGCCACTAATGCAGCAGGACTCATGACCCGGCCGGTGTGGACGCTGGCGCATCAACAGTTGCCGTTCCGCGATTGCCCCTCGATGCCGTTGCCGGTGGCGCAATCGCTGGCGCAGCGACTGATCAATATTCCCAGCAGTGCCTTTCTGGGTGCGGTGGGTGCCGCATGAGCAAGCCGCAGCTGCTACTGATCGGTGCGGGCGGACATGCACTGTCATGCATTGATGTTATTGAACAAGACAGCCGCTTCAGCATTATTGGTCTGATTGGCCTGCCAGCCGAACAAGGCTCACAACGGCTCGGCTACAACGTCATTGGCACCGATGCCGATCTGGCTGCACTGTTGGCCACCGCTGCGCATGCACTGGTGACTATAGGCCAGATCAAGTCGCCGGCGTTGCGCATTGCCATGTTTGAGCGTCTGCAACAACTGGGCTTTGCATTGCCAACCATTGTTTCACCGCATGCCTATGTATCACCTCATGCCAGGCTGGGTGTCGGCACGGTCGTGATGCACGGCGCGGTGGTGAATGCAGGCGCAGTAGTGGGAGACAATTGCATCATCAATACGCGTGCATTGGTTGAACATGGTGCGAGCATCGGCAGTCATTGCCATGTGGCCACCGGCGCGCTGGTCAATGGCGATGCCGCCGTCGGTGCAGGCAGTTTTATCGGCAGTGGAACTGTTGTACGTGAAGGTATTCGCATCGGCAAGCAGTGCCTGATTGGCATGGGGCAGCTGGTGCGTGCAGATTGTGCTGATGGTTCCCGCGTGCCTGCTGGCAAGGTGGCAAAGTGAAAACACTGATCATTGCAGAAGCGGGTGTAAATCATAATGGCGAGCTGTCGCGTGCACTCAAGCTGATTGATGCCGCGGCTGCGGCCGGCGCCGACCTCGTAAAATTCCAGACTTTTCGCGCCGATGCCTTGGCCGCCGCACAAGCGCCCAAAGCCGCCTATCAAAATCGCAACATGCCCGGCGCAGAAAGCCAGCATGCGATGCTCAAGCGGCTTGAGCTTGACGCCATGATGCACGAGAAACTGATGCGGCATTGCCGCACCTGCGGCATCGGATTCTTTTCCTCTGCCTTTGATATGGACAGCATTGATCTTCTCGCATCACTTGGCCTTGATCGCTGGAAAATTCCATCCGGCGAGATCACCAACCTGCCGTATTTACGCAAAATTGCGAGCAAGGGTCAGCCGGTTATCCTTTCGAGCGGCATGTCAACACTGACAGAAATTGAAGCCGCGCTGGACGTGCTGGCACAAGCAGGCACGCCGCGCCGACTTGTCACCGTGTTGCACTGCAACACCGAATATCCAACGCCGATGCAGGATGTGAATCTGCGCGCCATGCTGACGATCCGTGACAGCTTGCAAGTGGCCGTGGGCTATTCCGATCACACCCTTGGCATTGAAGTGGCGATTGCTGCGGTGGCGCTCGGTGCCAGCGTAATTGAAAAACACTTCACACTTGATCGCACACTGCCGGGCCCTGATCACAAGGCCAGTCTGGAGCCTGATGAACTCAAGGCCATGGTGAGCGCAATCCGCAATATCGAACAGGCGCTCGGTGATGGCAGCAAGCAGCCGAGCCCGAGTGAGAGCGGCAATATCGTCATTGCCCGCAAGTCGATTGTTGCCGCTGCTGCGATCAGAAAAGGTGAACGGTTCAGCGACAGCAATCTGGCCGTCAAACGCCCGGGTGGTGGCTTGTCGCCGATGCTGTGGGATGCTGTCATTGGCAAGTGGGCCACGCGCGACTTTGCCGCTGACGAGTACATCGAGTTATGAACCGCACCATTTGCGTCATCACCGGCAGTCGCGCTGAATACGGTTTGCTGCGGCCGCTGATGGCTGCCATCAAGGCTGAGCCGGCATTGGACTTGCAACTCGTCGTCACGGGTGCGCATCTGTCGGCTGACCACGGCTCTACCTTTCATGAAATAGTGAATGACGGTTTCTCGATCGACTGGCGTGTCGATCTGCAGCTGGGTGCTGATGGTCCAGAGCAAATTGCCAATGCGATGGCGCTGGCGGTGAAGGGTACTGCTGCTGCTCTGGCGCAACTAAAACCTGATTTGGTGTTGGTGCTGGGTGACCGTTACGAAATTTTTGCTGTAGTCGCAGCTGCGCTGGTGGCGCGCATTCCAGTCGCGCATCTGCATGGCGGCGAATGCACGCAAGGTGCCTATGACGAAGCCATTCGCCATGCCATTACCAAGATGTCGCATCTGCATTTTGTCGCGGCTGCCGAATACCGCCAGCGGGTGATCCAGTTGGGTGAACAGCCAGAGCGTGTGTTTCTGGTCGGTAGCCTGGGCATCGACAATATCAAGACCATGGCCTTGCTCGATCGCGCCGGCTTGGAAGCCGCGCTCGATTTTCGTTTGGGCAGAAGAAATCTGCTGGTCACGTTCCATCCGGTGACGCTCGAACCCGGTGCGTCTGCGCGTCAGCTCAACGAGCTGTTGCTGGCGCTGCATGAGTTGCAGGATACCCATCTGATTTTCACGTTGCCCAATGCTGATAACGAAGGCGGCCAGCTCACAGACATGATCAAACAGTTTGTTGCGGCGCACGCGAACGCACGTTGCTATGCGTCGTTGGGGCAGCTGCGTTATCTGTCGTGTGTAAAGCACGTCGACGGTGTGGTCGGCAATTCTTCCAGCGGGCTTATCGAAGTGCCCAGTCTGCACAAAGGCACGCTTAATATCGGCGATCGTCAGCAAGGTCGCCTCAAGGCTGCCAGCGTTATCGACTGCGCACCTGAACGCACGGCGATTGCAGCAGCTTTGCAGCAGCTCTATTCATCGCAGTTCACGGCGATGTTGCCAGGGGTTATCAATCCCTATGGAGATGGCGGAGCCACCGCCAGAATCCTGCAAGTGTTGTCGTCAGTACCATTAACGGGATTGCTGAAGAAAGTTTTTTATAATGTGCCGGTAAGCTGATGAAACTCTCTGATCATTTCAAACCACTGCCGTGGGATGTTGTTGCTTTTGGTATGCCTTGTTATGAGCTTGCCGATGTGTCGCCAGAAGTGCTTGAGTATGCAAAAAATACTCCCGGCCATTACACCGTCAAGATCAATCCTCTGGCTGCCAAGGGTGAGCTTCATGCAAACGGCTTCTATTATTGCGATTCCTTGATTGAGCCTCACTGTAGCCGGGAGCGGTTTGTTTCCCATGGGAACCCGGCAGTAAGGCTTGCCAGGGATGTGCCCTTTGAGGTCGTTGTTGACTTGTGTGACGGCGCTTTCTTTTACGGACGTTTCCACCGTGATTTCAATATGGCCAGGGAATCAGCAGATACCCGTTATAAAAACTGGCTCAAGCAGTTTCATGACAGTGGCGATGTGATTTCGGTATTTTACGAGCAGGAGTTGGCCGCTTTTTTTTGTGTGTCAGACAATCGTTTGATGCTTCATGCCGTGACTGGCAAGCTGCAAGGCAAAGGTCTGGCGAAGTATTTTTGGAGCGTTGTCTGCAATGACCTGTTTCAAGCAGGGCATAAAGAACTGACAAGTTCCGTTTCTTCCACCAATCTTGCGGTTGTAAACCTCTATGCTTCTCTTGGATTCAGATTCAGGAATGCGCTGGATATTTACCATTTGTTTGTTGGCTAAGCCCAGACCTGTGTGCGGGACATGCCAACAGGCACGGCGATGACAAGTTGAAGAATTCAAAAAGGGACTGAATAGCCCGGATCACAACAGCGTTTCCCATTCCGTAATACAGTGGTAATCGCAACAGTGCTTTATGGAGTTTTCACCACTTGGCGAACAACGCCGAAGTATTTGACGTAGTACTCGGCGTCTGGTTTGTCGGCAAGGAGGTTATTATAGTTGTGCATGGTGAAACGGTTGGAGCAGGACTGCGGATACTCGGGCACCAAGGCGATCATTTTTCCCTCGACATGCGCTTGAGTCATGGCCTGCTGTCGTGCGATGGAGGTCGAAATCATGGTGGGCATCCATCTGTAATCCTGGAGCACCAACAGGAAGACGCCTAAAATCGCAATTCCGACACCGAGTTTGCTTCGCATGACGACATTGAACCAATTCCACTGGGGGTTTCGATCATGGAAAAATATGCTCAAAATAAGTTGGGCGGACCAAAAGACGAACAGCAAGGTGCCCCAACTGCCAATGTAAGGGAAAAAAGCCCAGACCACGGTGAGGTAGACAAGAAAGCCGAAATC
>CANCGR010000039.1 GCA_947377625.1 Gammaproteobacteria bacterium
GCATTCACCAATGAACCTTTCTGGGAAACATGATCACCCAGTACTTCACGCAAGGCGGCATGCATCAAATGGGTGGCGCTATGGTTGAGCATGGTGGCTGCACGCAACTCTGCGCTCACTTCAGCTTTGACCTGGCTACCGTTGGTCAATGTGCCTTGTTCAAGTGTGCCGAAATGAAGATGGTAGTTGCCCTGCTTGCGGGTATCTTCGACCACAAAGCGGCCTTGTTCGCCTAACAGGATGCCTTTGTCACCTGTTTGTCCGCCGCTTTCGGCATAGAACGGGGTGTTGGCCAGCAATACCACGCCACTCTGGCCGGCACTGAGTTGCTCAACGACAGCGCCATCACGATAAAGCGCCACAATGCGAGCCGGGGCATCCAGCAATTCATAGCCCTGGAATTGGGTTTCGGCGGCATCGCCAACTGACAGTGATTCCTGTGCTTCAAATTTGGAAGCCGCCCTGGCTTGTTGTTTCTGCACATTCATGGCGGCATCGAAGCCGGCCATATCAAGCGTCAGGCCCTTTTCTCTTGCGATATCGGCCGTCAGATCCACCGGAAAGCCATAGGTGTCATACAGTTTGAATACCACATCACCGGCGATTTCTTTGCCTTTGAGTGCGGCCATGGCGTCATTGAGAATAGACATGCCATTGTCGAGTGTGCGGGCAAATTGTTGTTCTTCCGCCAGCAAGGCTTCAGCAACGCGTTTTTGCTGCGCAGCGATTTCCGGATAAGCGGTGCCCATCACTTGCGCCAATGTGGCTACCAGCTTGTGGAAAAAAGGCTGTTTCATGCCGAGGTGATGGCCATGACGCACGGCGCGACGAATGATGCGACGCAGCACATATCCACGTCCTTCATTGGATGGAATTACGCCATCCACCACCAGAAACGCGCAGGATCGAATGTGGTCAGCGATTACGCGCAAGCTGTTGTTGCTTAGATCAGTAGTGTGGGTAGCTTCAGCCGCAGCTTTGATAAGCGCCTGGAACAGATCAATTTCGTAATTGCTGTGCACATGCTGCATGACCGCCGCGATGCGCTCGAGCCCCATGCCGGTATCTACGGAAGGCTTGGGCAACTTGGCCAGCGTGCCGTCAGCGCTGCGATTGAACTGCATGAACACCAAGTTCCAGATTTCGATGTAGCGATCACCATCTTCATCCGGGCTGCCAGGAGGACCGCCTGGCACCTCAGCGCCATGGTCATAAAATATTTCAGTGCAGGGGCCGCAAGGCCCAGTATCGCCCATGGCCCAGAAGTTGGACTTCTCGCCAAGCCGGGTAAGTCTGGCAGGATCTACACCTATGTCATTGATCCAGATGGCTTCGGCTTCGCTGTCGTCCTGGAAGACGGTGACCCAAAGCTTTTCCTTGGGTATCTGCATTTTTACCGTCAGAAACTCCCAGGCGAACTTGATGGCTTCGTGTTTGAAATAGTCACCAAAGCTGAAATTGCCAAGCATTTCGAAGAAGGTGTGATGACGGGCGGTATAGCCGACATTCTCGAGGTCGTTGTGCTTGCCGCCGGCGCGCACGCAGCGTTGGGAAGTCGTGGCGCGCACATAAGGGCGCTTGTCCATGCCGAGGAAGCAATCCTTGAATTGCACCATGCCGGCATTGGTAAAAAGCAGGGTCGGGTCATTGCCAGGCACAAGCGAACTGCTAGCCACTGCGGTATGACCTTGATCCTGAAAATAATCCAGGAAGGCCTGGCGTATATCAGCGCTTTTCATGTATTCCATTTCCATTGATGCTAATTTGATATCAGTCAGTCGTTGATGGCAATGCCAAGATCACCATCTGCTGAAAAAACTACTCTTTTGTGACGAGCAGCAGTTTGTGTCACTCATGAAAACCATGAGGGCCCAAGTTTCAAAGGGGCGGCATTATAGCCATACGTCATTGATTGCACACTCTTTTTCCCTGAGCATTCACAGTCCCTTGTCCAGTTGTCAAAAATCTGACCAAACAACTGATACCCCAATTAGAATCGGGTGGTGGCAATGCACCAAAAAAAGGTCAGCCAGCAGAAGTTAACCAACGCTGCGATGACCGTAAGCACTGCCCGGTGTATGATGCGCGCCTCGCAAGGGGCTCAATACAAACAAGGCCATCATAACAAGGTTGCGTTAAGGTTCAGGATGAACCATAACCAGCCGTCAACAACAAAATATGGCAACCGTCAGGACTTGCATCACATGGTAACTGTTGGACAAATTCTTTGGCAGCCTAGTCAGCACTGGGTTGAATCCTCAAATCTGCACCTTTTCCGTCAATGGTTGCTTGCCAACCGCCAACTGGAATTCTCCACCTACCAGGAACTGCGGCGCTGGTCGATCGAACACCTGGATGATTTCTGGCAGTGCCTCTGGGATTACTTCCAGATAGAAGCCAGCACGCCACCAACGGCCGTGTTCGGCAAACGCACGATGCCTGGTACGCAGTGGTTCCCCGGCAGCAGTCTCAACTGGGGCCAGCACATCATGCGCAACGAGAAGCCTGGCAAAACTGCGCTGCTGCATCTGAGCGAAACCAGCCCGTTGCAAGAACTGGATTGGCAAGAGTTGGGTAACAACGTCCGCAAACTTGCTACCCAACTGCGGGCCATGGGCGTTAAACCCGGCGATCGTGTGGCTGCCTACCTGCCTAATATTCCTGAAGCTGTCACTGCCTTGATTGCCACCAGTTGCATCGGTGCAATCTGGTCTTCGTGCTCGCCCGACTTCGGCACTCCCAGTGTGCTCGATCGTCTTTCGCAGATTTCACCCAAAGTGCTGCTGTGCTGTGATGGCTACCAATACAAAGGCAAGCCGTTCAACCGCAAACAGGAAGTGCAGGCCATCATCAACTCGCTGCCAACAATTGAGAAAGTGGTTTATCTGCCCTATCTGAATCCGAGCGATAGCGAACTGCCAGTCCCACATGCAGTGTTGTGGCAGGATTTGATGAGTGGTCCGACTATTAGCAAAGCTGATTTCCAATTTGAACAAGTGCCGTTCGATCACCCGTTGTGGATCCTGTTTTCATCCGGCACCACCGGCCTGCCGAAAGCCATTGTGCATGGTCACGGCGGCATTTTGCTGGAACAGTACAAACTGAGCGTGCTGCACTACGATCTGAAACCCGACGATCGCATGTTCTTTTTTACTACCACCGGCTGGATGATGTGGAACTTCGTGGTTTGCTCGATGCTGGCGGAAGCTCGCCCGATTTTGTACGACGGCAATCCTACCTGGCCGGAAGCCGATCACTTATGGCAGATGACGGATGCCGCCGGTGCCCGCCTGTTTGGTGCCAGCCCTACCTTGCAACAAATGCAGGAAAACGCAGGCATCGTGCCGAAAGACAAATACAAGTTTGAAAAACTCGGCGCCGTCATGCTGGCCGGCTCGCCGGTTTCGGCTGAATGCACCAACTGGTTCTATGAAAACGTCAAAGCCGACATGCTGGTTGGCCCCGGCAGCGGCGGCACCGACATCTGCTCAGGTTTCTGCGGACCCATGCCTGGCATGCCGGTAAAAGCCGGCATCATCCAGATGCCGCATCTGGGCGTTGATCTGCGCGCCTTTGATGAAAGCGGCAACACCCTGGTCAATGAAGTCGGTGAATTTGTCGTATGTCAGCCCATGCCGTCGATGCCGCTGTATTTCTGGAATGATCCCGACAATGCCCGCTACACCGAGACCTATTTCTCTGACTATCCGGGCATCTGGCGCCAAGGCGACTACTTCATGATCAATGAAGAAGACGGCTGTTTCGTGTTGGGCCGTTCGGATGCTACCTTGAACCGCTTCGGCATTCGCATTGGCACAGCTGAAATCTATCGCAGCGTGGCCGGCATCGCAGAAGTGGCTGATTCCATCATCGTCAATCTGGAGTTGTCAGGTGGACGTTTCTTCATGCCGCTGTTTGTAAAACTGCAAGCAGGAGTAACTCTTACTGATGACATCAAGAAAAAAATAAACAACAAGCTGCGTGCCGACTACAGCCCGCGCCATGTGCCAGACCAGATCTATCAGATCGAAGATGTGCCTTACACGCTGACCGGCAAGAAAATGGAAGTGCCACTTCGCAAGATTTTGCTGGGTTTCCCGATCGAGAAATCAGCCAACAAGGATGCGATGAGCAATCCGCACTCGCTGGATTATTTCGTCGACTTCAAGAATGCGCAGGCGGAGTATCAGCTCTAGCTGAGCGCCTTGACCAACAGCGGCAGACTTTTGTCCAAACGATAGTCGATGCTGCTGTGGTCATCCTTGAACTCTTCATAGACATGCCGGATACCACGTTGTTCCAGCTGGCGATGCAAACGCCGCGCACCATAGAGCAAGTTGTATTGATCGAAAGTGCCGCAGTCGATAAAGAGTGTTTTTAATTGTTTCAGCCCTGCCCCATGTTCCTCCGCCATCCGCAACGGATCCCAGCGCAAAAAGTTATGCCAGCGTTCAGGAATGACTTCGCAAGTATGCTGATCAACCGGCAGCCGGATGCCATAAGGCACTGAAGTATCCGGATCGAAACTCGCACACATGGCCAACAGCAACAACGTATGCAGATCACCGCTCTTTTGTTTGTACTTGCTGTAAAAGTTGTCCAGCCAGGCGCGGATGTTCATGTCATACGGCGCCAATGCGCGCAACAAGCCCGGGAATTCCGCCAGAAACATCAATTCAAAACCCATGTCGCCGGAATGGCAGGCTGCTGCTGACCAGAACCGGGGATAGAGCAACGCATGCACTATCGCGCCATAACCACCGGAGCTTTTGCCAAACACGCCACGCCGGCCTTGGCCACCGCAGTTCAGTGTCTGCTCAACAAGCGGCACCACTTCCTGCCGCAGCACATCGGCCCACGGCCCCATTACGCTGCTGTTGATGTATTGATTGCCACCCAGCTTGGTAAAGCAATCAGGCATCGCCACCACTACCGGCGGAAGTGTGCCGGCAGCGATCAAACGATCCAGACGCTCAGGCAAACTCTCGCCAAAGCTCTTCCAGTTGCTGTGCACGGGGCCACCAGACAAAAAACCGACCAGATCCACCAATAACGGCAAGTCGCAACCATCGTGGCCATGCGGCACATACACATCGATGCGCCGGTTTGCATCATCACCCAGAAAATTGTTCTGCAGCAGTTGGCTGTCGAGCCACAAGGTTTGCACACTGCCGTGCGGTGCAGTTGATCCAGATCGCATAAGGCTACTCGAATAGTTGAAACGCTCTGGAGTATTATCCGGGCATAACTACAAGAGTGATACGTTCATGCAGCTCTACCCGCTCTCCCACTATGACGACCAGGCCAACGGCTACACACTGATCAAGACCATTCCGCTCAGCAGCGCGATGGGGGCAGAAATCCAGGGCGTAAACCTTCCGACCATGAGCGATGAGCAGTTGGCACAGGTGAAGTCGGCGCTGTATCGCTACAAGATGGTTTATTTTCGTGACCAGAATCTGACGATTGCGGATCAGGAAAAACTGACATTGCGCTTTGGCTCCTTTGGCACTGATGCCTATACCAAGGGCATGCCAGGCCATCCCAACGTGCAGCACTTGCTGAAAGAAGCCAGCACCAAGGTAGACAGGGTATTTGGCGAAGGCTGGCACACCGATTCACCGTTTCTGGCGCAGCCACCGGCGGTGAGCCTGCTCTACGGACGCTGCATTCCCCCCTATGGCGGCGACACCTGGTGGGCCAACTCCGAAGTGGCTTACGACTTTCTTAGCGAAGGCATGAAAAAACTGCTGCAAGGTTTGCGCGTGCACATGACTGCGCGCGAAGCGATCCGGCTGACCGTGCGCAAGGACGCCGCTGGCAAGGAAATTGTTGGCGACATGAAACTGGTTATGGAAGAGCAGGAAGAGATGATCAAGGGCAACTTCCATCCACTGGTACGCACACATCCGGAAACCGGCAAAAAAGCCCTGTATGTCGACACCATCTATGCCCAGGGCATACAAGGCCTGTACGACGACGAAGCGAGGCCACTGCTCGACTACCTGGCCAAACACATTGCCCGCGAAGACTTTACCTGCCGCCTGCGCTGGTCGCCTGGCACCTTGGTGATGTGGGACAACCGCATCTGCTTGCACAAGGCTTTCAACGATTACGATGGCCACAAACGCGAGATGATCCGCACCATCGTCAATGGCGAAGTGCCGTTCTAGCAAGCATTGAGGAACCTGCAAGGTTTTGAAATTTTTTCCGGTTTGGCGGTGTCTGTGTCGTTGTGCTCGCGGCTTGCTCTGCTAGAATCCGGGCGCATCCCGCCACCTTGCAGGGGAAGACCACGCTTTGACCACCGCAGCCAGGCCCGTAGTCAAAAAGCCCGATCTCATCAATGATCCAGTAGGCACTGCGCTCTACCGCACGGCCGTCCCCACCACCATTGGTGCGATTGCCGTCATCGCCTACTACCTCGCCAATACCTTCTTCGTCAGTTTGCTGGGCACCGATCAACTCGCCGCGATTGGCTTCACCTTCCCTGCCACCATTTTGTTCACCTATTTCGGGGTTGGCCTCGGCATCGGTACGTCGGCACTGGTGGGCAGAGCCATCGGCAGCAAGAATCCGGAACAAGCCAGCGAAATCACCTTTGCCAGTATGGCAATGGGGTTGCTGCTGGGGCTGTTATTTACGATCCCGGCGCTGCTCTCTATCGACTTTGTGTTCCCGCTACTGGGGGCAAAACCGGAGCACATGCAACTGATTCGCTCCTACATGATCATCTGGTACATCGGCATGCCGCTGCAGTTGATGCAGTTTGCCGGCACTGCAGTAATTCGCGCCACTGGCAACGCCAAACTGCACGGCAAACTGATGGCGGTGAGCGCAGTTATCAACGCGATTCTCGATCCACTGCTGATCTTCGGTATTGGCCCTTTGCACGGCATGGGCATCGGCGGTGCCGCATTGGCCACTGTGCTGGCGTGGCTGTTTACCATTGTGGTGATCTGCTACCAGTTGTGCGTGAAGGAAAAACTGCTGTCCTTCAAACTGCCAGCATTCAAGAATTTATGGGAATCATGGCGCCGACTGTTGGTCATTACCGGCCCCGCCGCACTGGCCAACATGATCACGCCGATGGCCACCGGCGTATTGACTGCCACACTGGCCGCCTACGGCACCGCAGCCGTGGCCGCTTACGGTGTGGTCAGCCGCCTTGAGAGTTTCATCATGATCGTGGTGCTCGGCATGTCGATGAGCGTGCCGCCATTTATCAGCCAGAATTTCGGCGCGCACCACTATGATCGCGTGCGACAAGGTTTGCGCATGGCATTGAAATTTGTGCTGATCTGGCAGTTTGCGCTCTATCTGATAGTGGCGTTGTTGGCCCCTCTGATTGCCGCCATCTTTACGCAGGACCAAAACGTCAAAGACACCATTGTCATGGTGCTGCGCATCATGCCGGCGTCCTATGCGTTTCAAGGCATGGTGATCTTGAGTGCATCATCGTTCAATGCGCTGCATGCGCCGCGCAATGGGCTTATCACCAGCCTGCTGCGTTTCTTTGTGTTTTATGTGCCGCTGGCGCTGATAGGCAACCACATTGACGGCATGCGAGGCTTGTTTATCGGCGCCGCCTTGGGAAATTTCTTCGCCGGTGTGGTGATTACCAAATGGATCAGCGTCTATACCAAAGGTCTGCTGACCAAACAGCCGCAACCGGCCTAGACCATAACAAGAACCAAAGGACTTTCCGTGTTCAATTCATTGACGATGCGTCGCAGCGCTGCTGCCTTGTTGCTTGCCTTGCTGACACCGCTGGCGTGCGGCCAGGACATTGCTTTCACCCAAACACAAGCGGATGCCGGTAAAGCGCTCTACAAGGAAACCTGCCAGATCTGTCATGGTTCCACGATGGTCAATGGCCAGTTTGGCACACCCTTGCGCGGCAGCTTTTTCCAGGACAAGTGGAAAGGGAAAAGCGTGGGGGAATTGCTCACCTTTGTTTATGAAAAGATGCCACCTGACAAGCTTATGTCGTTGACCGTAGCTGAATATACCGGGGCGGTAGCTTATATCTTGTCGCGTAATGACATTGCCGTATCTGACACTGCAATGGGCACCAACAAGGAAGCACTTAATAAAACAATGCTGCCTTGGTAACGGCAAGGTCAATTCTGATTGAGCCCGAGCTCGTTTTGTTTTTTCTTTGACAGGCCGAGAGAAACAATACGATGCGAATACTGCAAATAATCTTTCAGCTCAGAGTCAGACAAGCCAGGCTCATCATAATGCTGAATCCACTTCATGCCGCGTGATGCCAGATAAGGGGCTGGGCGCAGCCCCGGCTGGGTTCGCAATAATTCATAGGAGATTTCCGAGACCTTGAAAGTAAAAGCAGGTTTGTCTCCCCAACCGCCAATCGCAAACACCTTGCCACCCACTTTCCACACATCGGCACCACCCCATTGCACAACATGGGTGGTAGCCGGTAGCGAAGCACAGAACTGGTTATATTCTTCGTAAGTCATGATGAGTGAATCTTGTCCTCTGCCACCCACACCGAGAACTTTTAAGCTCACGCTTGTTGCAATAATACCCTGCCACTATTCAACAACCCCTTGGGGTCCAGCGCCTGCTTCAGCGTTTGCATCAACGCCAATTCAGCAGGTGAACGTGAATAATGCAGGTAATTCAATTTCTGCACGCCAATGCCGTGCTCCGCTGATACAGAGCCGTGGAACTGGCCAACGGTGCGATAGACGATGCTGTACATGGCCTTGATATCTTCACGACGACCGGTGTAGCACAGGAAATGCAGGTTGCTGTCCGCGATGTGACCAAATACCAGCATCTTGGCAGCCGGCAGGTTGGACTTGAGTTCACTTTCAATCGCCGCAAGAAAGGCCTGCATCGCCGAGATCGGAACACTGACATCGAAGTTGGCGACATCGCGGATGAACTGGCCGATTTCAGCGACACCATCGCGGATTTTCCAGAAGCCTTCGCGTTCACGTTGCGACGTGGCCACCACTGCATCGGTAGCCATACCCTGCTCTATTGCATCGCCGAGGCTGTTTTCAAACAGTAGCTGGTCGCGTTCCTGTTCACCGCCTTCCAGCTCTACTAAAACATAAAGCGGATGCCGCTCGCCGAATGGTGAAGTGATGCCTTTCACATTGTCAGTGATGAAGTGATAGTAGCTGTGCCACATCACTTCAAACGCACTGAGGGTACCGGCGAAGTCGCGTGTCAACTTGTGCAGAAGTTCGATTACTTTGGGAAATTCACTGACGGCTATCAAAGCACTGCAGCGACTCAGCGCTTTTGGATATAAACGAAGCACCGCACGTGTGACGATACCGAGCGTGCCTTCAGTACCGATAAACAATTGCTTCAAATCATAAGCGGCGTTGTTCTTGAGCATCTTGTTCATCGACGAAATGACAGTGCCATCGGCCAACACCGCTTCCAGACCCAGTACCAGATTGCGCGTCATGCCAAAACGCAGCACCTGATTGCCGCCGGCGTTGGTGGAGATATTGCCGCCAATGTTGCAAGTGCCGCGTGCGCCAAGATCCAGCGGAAACACAAAGCCTTGGGCAGCCGCAGCTTCCTGAATCACCTGCAGGGGAGTACCAGCCTTGACGGTCATGGTCATCGAAGCAGTGTCGATTTCTTCGATACCGCTCAAGCGTTCCAGCGAGATCGCCAGTTCCTGTGCACGTGGATTGCCACCACCACACAAGCCGGTGAGGCCGCCTTGCACTACGACCTTCTGACCATGCTCTGAACACAACTTCATAATGGCAGACACTTCTTCAACCGTGCCCGGGCGCGCCACTGCAATCGGCACTCCCGCCGTTTCAGACGACCAGTCATGTTGATAGCGCTCGCTGATGTCAGCGCCGGTGAGCAATGGCGAGGCAAGACAGCGTGATAATTGTTCGATGAAATTTGGCATTGCTCTTCTCTTGTTTGTTTCGCAATTGGTTTGGCGCTTGCATCAGCCTTTGAGTTTGCCTGCAATGGTCTGCTGATCAGTCAGCTCGAACACTACATCCGCCAGCGCAGGCAACACTTCCAGCCCGTGACGGGTCAGCCGTTCATAATGCTGGATAAAACGTTGCAACTGCTCACGGTCCATCAGCTTGGTGCCGGTGCCGGCGCCACCCATCACTTTCTCGGCCAGTTTTGCTTCCTGGTTCTGCCGCCATTCGTAAACCTTGTCGAAGCTGGGTGCTTTCAGCATGACCAGGAAATCAACCAGTGCATAAAATTCTGAATAGTCCTGCGCTACCTGCTGGTTTACAAACTGGCGCCAGCGTCCATCGCAGTCTTCCTGCGTTTCCAGCACATTTACTGGCAGCGACAACTTGATGTCCTGCTGACACGGAATCGACAAGCACCAGCCTTCCAGCACCACCACGTCCATTGGCGCCAGCACGCGCGTCCACTCGCTGGTGGGCATGCGGTCGTCGATTACCTTGCTGAAGCGCGGCACCAGCACTTCACCTTCGCGGCCCAGCGCTGCCAGCGTTTGCATCGCCAATGCCACATCGTGGGTGCCGGGCACACCACGGGTAGCAAGCAGCGGATGCACTGTGCGCGCCATGTGCTGGCGATGGGCGTGGGTGTGGTAGAAGTCGTCGATGGAAAGGTTGATGGAGCGCAGCCCCATCAGCTCGCGCAACAACAGCACCAGCAAGGCTGCCAGTGTCGATTTGCCGCTGCCTTGGCTGCCGCTGATGCCAACGATCAAAGTACGTCGGCTGGTGGAGGCTTGTCGCAGAATTGATTCCGCCAGTGGCAGGAACCATTGCTCCACGGTGTTGCGGTAGCTGTGTGGCAGCTTTTCTTGGGCAATAAAGCTGTCGATGGCGGTGCGTAACGAAGAGTTCATATCCACATTACACATCCAAGGGCAAGGCAGTGGCCAGATAACTGGCAGGAATCAAGTGACAAGGCAAGCATGCAGGAAACAAGGACTAAACAGTGACTTCCTTGTGATTGTAACAGAGCTTAATTACTCTCAGGCGAACTCCAGGGGAAGACCAGCATGCCGACTTTACGCCCTCGCCGCCGTTGCCCGCTTTGGCTGTTGCTAGCCTCTGCTCTGACCCTCTCCAGTGCCACACTGCTGGCCCAAACACAGCCGGTGAATTCAGTCATCAGCAGCGAGTTCATTGTTGAACCTGCCACACTGATTGCTTTCGGTTTTGAATGGCACATTGCCGGCGACGACAACCGCAATGCCAGCGTCGATGTGAAGTATCGTGCGACGGGAACCAAAGACTGGCACCAGGGGCTGCCACTGCTGCGCTTGCAAGGTGAATACACCAAACAATATGAAGCGGTGGACTACACCGCCCCCAACATGTTCAGCGGCAGCCTTTTCGACTTGCAGGAAAACACCGCTTATGAGGTGCAACTGACTCTGAGCGACCCTGATGGTGTCAGCGGCACCACGGTGCAAACGCTGGCGCTGCACACGCGTGCTGAACCGCAGCCTGCCACTGACGGACACACTTATCATGTCTACCCCACCGACTATCA
>CANCGR010000040.1 GCA_947377625.1 Gammaproteobacteria bacterium
ATTCTGGAGCGTGGCATCAAATCGAATATAGCCAACTCAATTCTCATCAAGTTCAACCAGATCGGTTCGCTGACGGAGACATTGGCAGCCATCCGTATGGCGCGCAATGCCGGTTACACCGCTGTAATTTCGCATCGTTCAGGCGAAACCGAAGATACCACGCTGGCCGATTTGGCAGTGGGCACTGCCGCCGGCCAGATCAAGACCGGCTCTTTGTGCCGCTCTGACCGCGTAGCCAAGTACAACCGCTTGCTGGTGATCGAAGAAGAATTGAATGGCAAGGCGCCCTACCGGGGTCTGGCTGAGTTCAAACGTGGCTGACTACAGCTTGTGCGGGGTTGAATCATGAAAATCGTGCTGACAATCCTGATTGTTGTTCTGGTAGCGCTGCAGATTCGTCTGTGGCGAGGCGAGGGCAGCCTGTCGGATATCGAGCGGCTCGAGCATGAGATCGCCAGCCAGACTACCACCAATGCCGGCCTTGAGCAGCGCAACAAGCGGCTGCTGCAGGAAGTCAGCGACCTGAAGACCGGCCTTGATTCTGTCGAGGAGCATGCCAGAAGCGAGATGGGCCTCATCAAAAAAGGTGAAACCTACTACCTGATCGTTGACAAGAATCAGCCCCGCACCGCGATGGCAGCCGCGCCGACGGCACATTAAGCGCATGAGCGAGCGGGTGTCAGCAGGCACAAGGTTTCATCTGGTGTTGCCTGCGGCGGGCAGCGGTCAGCGCATGAGCGCAGACAGACCCAAGCAATATCTGGAAATTGCTGGTCGCACGTTGCTGCAGCACACACTGGAACGCTTGGGTGCGATGGATTGCTTCAGCAGCATAGTGCTGGTGCTTGCTCCTGATGATCCTTGGTGGCCCGACATCGAGTCACAGTTGGCGTCGGCTCTGCAAAAAAAAATCCTGGTAGTAGACGGTGGTGCTGAACGCTGCGATTCAGTTCGCAGTGGTTTGCTGGCTCTGCAAGCCAAAGCGGGCTCCAACGATTTTGTACTGGTGCATGATGTGGTACGTCCCTGTGTGCGCCAGAGTGATGTCCGGCTGTTAATGGATGCGTTGAGTGATGAAGTAGCCGGTGGCTTATTGGCAACGCCGCTGCGCGATACGCTCAAGCGTGCTGATGACGCAGGCAGGGTTGCCATGACCGTCGACCGCGCCCGCTTATGGTGTGCAGCGACGCCACAAATGTTTCGTTACCACATTCTGCGGCAGGCCCTCGAAAAAGTTTCAGTTGAAAATCGCAAAGTGACTGATGAAGCCGAAGCAGTGGAAGCGTTGGGTTACCAGGTCAAGCTGGTGCAAGGGCGTGCAGACAATATCAAGATTACTTATCCGGATGACTTGCCGCTGGCGGCATTGATTCTGGGAGCGATGGACTGAATGCAATTTCGTATTGGCAATGGTTTTGACGTGCATCGCTTTGCTGACTCCCAGGAGCCAGGTGCAACGATCACGATTGGTGGTGTGGCGATTGCCAGCAAGCGCCGCTTGCTCGCCCATTCTGATGGCGATGTGCTCACGCATGCGCTGTGTGATGCGCTGCTGGGAGCTTTGGCGTTGGGCGACATCGGGCGTCATTTTCCGGATTCAGATCCGCAATACCGTGACATCAGCAGCTTGTTGCTGCTGCAACATGTAATGAAGCTTGTGAAGGAAAAAGCCTGGGTAATTGCCAATGTCGATCTCACACTTGTCGCACAGGAGCCACGTTTTGCTCCGCATGAAGTGGCGATTCGTACCAGTCTGGCCAATGCACTTGGCATCGGGATTGATCAGGTCAGCGTAAAAGCCACCACCACAGAAGGCTTGGGTTTTACTGGTCGCAAAGAAGGTATTGCCTGTCAGGCGGTGGTGTTACTACAAAGGCAAAGTGCTGCATGAATTGGCAAAACGAAATTGCCGGTTTGCATCATGCGCATGGAGAACCGGTGCTGCGTGGCATATTCAAACAATTCCCGGAAGATTTTCAGGTTGAAGAAGAATTGGGCTTTCAGCCGGATGGTGCCGGTGAGCATGAATTTTTGTTCATCGAAAAAAGCGGCCTCACCACGACACAAGTGCAAATGGAATTGGCGCGTTGTTATCGTTTGCCGGTACAACGGGTCAGTTTTTCCGGCATGAAAGACAAGCAAGCGTTGACGCGGCAGTGGTTCAGTGTGCATCAAGGCTCCAGCAAACCGCTCGTGCAGGCAGAGGTGGTGGTGGCTGGCGTCAAAGTGCTGCAGCGCTGCCGTAACAGTCGTAAATTGCAGCGTGGCTCACACAAGGCCAACCGTTTTGTGGTGACGGTGCGTGAATGCAGCGAAGCAGCAATCAATGGCGACTGGCAGCAACGCATGCAGCAAATTCGCCAGCGTGGTGTGCCCAATTATTTCGGGCAACAACGCTTTGGTTGGGGGGCGGATAATCTTGTCCAGGCTGTGCGCTGGTTCACCGGTGAAGATGCGCCTCCCAAATCCCGTACTCGCCGCAGCATGTTGCTGTCCTCAGCCCGCAGCCTGGTTTTCAATGCGGTACTTTCCGAGCGGGTTAGTGATAGCAGCTGGGACAAGATACTGCCGGGAGAATTGGTGGCGCTAAGTGGGACATCCAGTACCTTTGCTGGTAGTCAGGCAACGCCGCAAGAACTACAGCAGCGTTTGGACGCGTTTGACATCCATCCTACCGGGCCGCTGTGGGGCGCAGGTGAGTCGCGCACGGGTGAGCAGGTCGCAGAGCTGGAAACGGCTGTGGCAAGTCGTTTTACGGAATTGACTACCGCTCTGGTACACCATGGTCTGCAGCAGGAGCGACGCGCTTTGCGCTTGCAGGTGCCAGAACTTGAAGCTGATTTGAACGCGGGTGTTCTGGTATTGTCATTCAGACTGACGCGAGGAGCTTATGCGACTTCCGTTTTACGCGAATTTTTGCATTTGGAGAGTCAATGAGTCTGCTTTTGTCCAACGATGATGGTGTTCATGCCCCGGGCTTGCAGGCCTTGGTGCAGGCTGTCGATGCCGCCGGCTTGATCTTCACTGTCGTGGCGCCGGATCGTGACCGTTCCGGAGTAAGTAACTGTCTTACCCTGGATCGTCCGCTGCAGGCTGTGCGTCTGGACAATCGTCATATTTCGGTCGATGGCACGCCTACCGACTGTATTCATCTGGGTACCTCTGGCTTGTTTCTGCCCGAGCCCGAACGGGTGGTGTCAGGCATTAATTTTGGCGCCAATCTCGGCGACGATGTGTTGTATTCGGGTACGGTAGCAGCAGCAATGGAAGGACGGTTTCTTGCCAAGCCGGCGTTGGCGGTTTCATTGGCAGTCACCGATTATGAGGGGGCCATCGTCAAACGTTTTCAGGCAGCCGCCACCATTACGTTGTGGCTGTTGCAGCAGGTCGATCTTTTGCCTTTGCCGCCGCGTACCGTACTCAATGTGAACATTCCGGATTTGCCGCTGTCAGCCATCAAGGGGCTGAGAATGACGATATTGGGTCAGCGTCTCAAAGGCGAGAATCCCATCGCCACATCCAATCCGCGCGGCAAAACCTTGTACTGGATTGGCAGGGCAGGCGGCCCGGTGGCGCGCGAGCCCGGCACCGATTTTCATGCGGTTGAAGAAGGGTTTGTGTCGGTGACGCCCATTCATGCAGATATGCACAGTGCGCAAGCCATGCAGATGGCTACAACCGCCTTTGCCTTGCTCAGCCAGGCTTTCGGAAGCAGACGTTCATGAGCAGCAGTCGGCTTCATCAAGGCATAGGGATGACCTCCCAGCGCACCAAGGAGCGCATGGTGCAGCGCTTGGGTGATCAGGGCATCTCCAATCTGCGGGTACTGGAAGCCATGCTGCACGTGCCACGCCATCTGTTCGTAGATGAGGCCTTCGCCCAGCGCGCCTACGAGGACGCTTCGTTGCCAATTGCTTTTAATCAGACCATTTCCCAGCCCTTGATTGTGGCCAGGATGACCGAGATTCTGGTTAATGCACTGCCTGACTACACGCCAAGAATTCTGGAAATCGGCACTGGCTGTGGTTATCAGACCGCGATTCTTGCCCGCTTGTTCGCTCATGTGTACAGCATTGAACGTATCGCGGGGTTGCTGGAGAAAACCAAGACCAGGTTGTCAGGGCTCGGTATTGCCAATTTATCGGTGAAATGTGCCGATGGCAGTTTTGGCTGGTCCCAGCACTCACCATTTGACGGCATTCTCATCACTGCGGCAGCACCTGAAGTGCCGCCGGCCTTGGTCAAACAGCTGTCAGATGGGGGAGTTTTGGTGGTGCCGGAGGGGGTCAAACAGCAGGTTTTGCGGGTTTATCGCAAGATTGGTAATTCGCTGGAAGTGCAGAATCTGGAACCGGTCCGTTTTGTGCCCTTACTGGGTGGCATAGAGCGCTAGTTGCCAGTGGGTCAGACTCTCCAAATTTAACGATAAATCAAACAGTTCCACTGATTCGAATGCAAATAGATTTTGACAGCAGGAGGCTCGATCTCTATCATGCGCGCCCATGTTGTCGGACCACTTTCCAGAACGTGTAGATGCAGCCAAGTTGTTCGCACGCTTTGGCCGCATTGAAGCAGCTTTACCACTCACACGATTCACTCGGCTTGTGCCCTATCTGGCTGGCACCGAGGGTCTGGTGCAAGTGAATCTGCAATTTGGCTTGGATGCTGAAGGGCGCAAGTTGCTGACGGGTTCCATTGCTGCAAGTCTTGAGCTGGTTTGCCAGCGCTGCCTGAAAGGCATGAAGCAGTCAGTAACCAGTGAGCTTTCGTTGCTGGTTTTTGCCAATCAGGGCGAGCTGGAACAACAAATGAGTGCGCAGGCCCAGGAAAGCCTGGAGCAGGATGTGCTTCTGCTGGATGAAATGCAGCCGGCCAGTGAGGCAGCTGACAGTGAGTCCGACAAGACGTCGGACCAAAGTGGTCAGGAACTGGATGTAATTGCGGTGGTCGAGGACGAGCTGATTCTCAGTTTGCCTTTGGCGCCGATGCATGAAGACGTCGACTATGTTGACTGTAGCAAGGCTTGGGCACAAATTCGTGATCAGGAGCCGCAGGAAGACAGACAAGGCTTGGATAGCGTGGGCTCTAGTCCGTTTGCTATGCTGGCTAAACTGAAAAAAGATAAAACTTAGCAGCTGTTTGAAGCTGTTAAGTAAAGCATGACGGTTATAATTAGCTTTAGATTTTCTATATAACTGATTGAAAATTGGTAATAATTTATCTGCAAATTTATCTGCAACAGGCAGATAGGAGCAACGGCAATGGCAGTTCAACAAAACAGAAAAACCCGATCCAAGCGCGACATGCGCAGATCCCATGATGCGTTGACCGCATCAACCGTATCCACCGACAGCGAAACTGGCGAGCGTCATCGTCGCCATCACATGACTGCCGACGGTGTTTACCGTGGCCGTCAGATCGTTCAGCTCAAGAAAGACTGAAAACTCGTTGTGTCCTGCTTGGCGCGGAGACACAGCATGCAAAAAACAGCTCAATTGAGCTGTTTTTTGTTTTGTCTTATCACGATTTCACTTACTCAGTACCTCTAGCACTATGTCGACACCATCCGCCGGTAAATTTGGCATGGTATTCCCCGGCCAGGGTTCCCAGCATGTCGGTATGCTGGCCGAGCTTGCTGCCAGTTTTGACGTCATCCAAGACACGTTTAGTGAAGCGTCAGCCGTGCTCGGCTACGACCTTTGGCAACTGGTGCAGACCGGTCCGTCCGAACAACTCTCCCTTACCCATGTCACCCAGCCGTTGATGCTCACCAGCTCAGTAGCCATTTGGCGTGTCTGGCAGCAGCAGGGCGGGCGTCTGCCCGCATTAATGGCTGGCCATAGCTTGGGTGAATATTCGGCACTGGTTTGTGCGGGTGCGCTCGATTTCGCTGCCGCAGTTGCGCTTGTACGACAGCGTGGCGAATTCATGCAAAGCGCCGTGCCGGTTGGAACTGGCACCATGGTAGCGATACTGGGACTGGACGATGCAGAGATAGTTAGATGTTGCGCTGCTGCTGCCAGCGATAACGAAGTGGTTTCTGCTGCCAATTACAATTCCCCTGGTCAGGTCGTCATTGCTGGCCATATTGCCGCAGTAGAACGCGCTGCGGCGCTGTGTAAGGAAGCGGGTTCCAAGCGCGCAATCCCGTTGTCTGTCAGTGCGCCTTTCCATTGTGCGTTGATGGAGCCAGCTGCCGCACTCTTTGCAGCAGTTCTTGCCTCAGTTGAGGTACAAGCTCCACTAATTCCAGTTATACAGAACCATACAGTGGCCGCCAGCAGCGATCCTGAACAGATTCGCCGTAACCTGGTGGCCCAGATATCCAATACCGTGCCGTGGGTAGCCACGATGAACCTTTTTGCAGAACGCGGTGTCTTACAGTTGTTGGAAGTAGGTCCTGGCAAAGTATTGACGGGCTTCAACAAGCGCATCAATTCCACGCTGGAAACCATTGCGGTCAACGATCCGGCCAGCCTCAGTCAGGCTTTGGGTCATATTGCGGCACTGGGTTAATCGGGCACCAGAGGCCAGGAACATACATGAGCATAGCCAGCAAAATAGCAGTCGTAAGCGGCGCCAGCAGGGGCATAGGCAAGGCCATCGCGCTTGAACTTGGCAAACGCGGGGCGACCGTCATTGGCACTGCTACCAGCGAAGCCGGCGCTACCCAGATTTCCGCCTATTTGCAGGAAGCGGGTATCAAAGGGCAGGGACTGGTGCTGGATGCCGGTTCAGCTGTATCGACCGAAGCTTTTGCCAAACAAGTACAAGATCAGTTCGGCACTGTTGAAATTCTTGTCAACAACGCCGGCATTACCCGCGACAACCTGATGCTGCGCATGAAGGAAGAAGAGTGGGAGTCAGTTCTCAATACTAATCTCAGCTCGGTGTTCCGCCTTAGCCGCAGCTTTTTGCGTGGCATGGCCAAGGCCCGCTGGGGACGCATCGTCAGCATCAGTTCAGTGGTGGGTTCCAGCGGTAACGCCGGCCAGGCCAACTACGCGGCCGCCAAAGCCGGCATGGAAGGATTTTCACGCGCATTGGCCATGGAGATAGGCAGTCGCGGCATCACAGTCAATTGTGTGGCGCCTGGGTTCATTGATACCGATATGACCCGTAATCTGCCTGCTGAACATGCAGAGGCCCTCAAGAGCAAGATTCCGTTGGGTCGCTATGGCCAACCGGAAGAAATCGCTGCTGTGGTCGGATTTCTGGCATCCCAGGAAGCTGGCTACATCACCGGCGAAACCATCCATGCCAATGGCGGGATGTATATGGCATAATCAGAACTGTTGCCTGAATGCTTGATGAATAAAATAATCAACACCCACGACCAACCCACACGTCTAACCCAAAAAAAGCAACAACCAATCTTCGAATCTGGAGTTTAAAGCAATATGAGTAGCGTTGAAGAACGAGTCCGTAAAATTGTCTGTGAACAACTCGGCGTCAAAGAAGAAGAAGTAAAAAACGAAGCGGCCTTCGTTGAAGATCTCGGTGCCGATTCGCTGGACACCGTCGAGCTGGTAATGGCCCTCGAAGAAGAATTTGAAACAGAAATTCCTGATGAAGAAGCTGAAAAGATCACTACTGTTCAGCTGGCCATCGACTACATCAACAAGCACCTCACCTGATTTGTCGGCCAGCTTTGGCCGAAGTCGTAACACATCGTCAAGATGTTGTGTTACCAGACACGCGTTGAGAAGCTGCTCCGGTCTCCCCGGAGTGGCTTTTTTAATGAATGGGATTTGATGCTGTTTTCGGCAGTTTGGCGCAGTTACAGTACAGTTGCTGCGAGCGCCGTGGGCGCTTGTCACAGGATCAACTCCTTATGTTTCAACAAGCCTGACAGGAGAGTGCAGTGTCGCGTAGAAGAGTGGTAGTTACCGGCATCGGAGCCCTTACCTGTCTTGGCAACAATTGCGCGGATACATGGAAAGGCTTGTGCGAAGGCAAGAGTGGAATAGCCCCAATCACCCACTTTGATGTCTCTGCGTTCACCACCCGTTTCGGGGGTTCGATCCGCAACTTCGATGTCACGCAATACATGCCTGCAAAAGAAGCACGTCGTATGGACGAGTTTCTGCACTACGGTATTGCTGCCGGCAGACAGGCTGTACAAGACGCCGGTCTCGAACAGGCCGGTTACGATCCGCTGCGAGTAGGTGTGGCAGCCGGCTCCGGCATCGGTGGCATTACTTCGATTGAAGATGCGCTGCATACGATCGACAGCGGTGGGCCTCGCAAGATTTCCCCTTTCTTTGTTCCCGGTTCGATCATCAACATGATCGCCGGCACGCTTTCAATCCAGTTTAATTTTCAAGGCCCTAACATCGCCATTACCACAGCATGCACAACGGGCACACACAACATTGGCATGGCTGCCCGCTTGATAGCCTATGGTGATGCCGATGCAATGGTGGCCGGTGGTTCTGAAAAAGCCAGTTCGCCGGTTGGCTTGGGCGGTTTTTGTGCGGCGCGTGCGCTGTCTACGCGCAATGATGATCCTGCCATTGCCAGCAGACCTTGGGACAAGGATCGCGACGGATTTGTATTGAGCGACGGTGCCGGCATGCTGGTGCTGGAAGAATATGAAGCCGCCAAAAAGCGCGGAGCGCCTATCTACGCAGAGTTGGTGGGCTTCGGCATGAGCGGTGATGCTTTTCACATTACGTCACCGGCAGAAAATGGCAGGGGCGCAGCAGCTTGCATGCAAAATGCTTTGCGTGATGCCGGGCTCGCTCCGCAAGCAGTGCAATATATCAATGCCCATGGCACCTCGACTCCAGCCGGTGATCTGGCTGAGACCCAGGCCATTCATCGGGTGTTTGGTGCTGATGCCGGCAAAGTGGCAATCAGCTCTACCAAATCAATGATTGGGCATCTGCTGGGTGCGTCAGGCGCTGTAGAAGCCATATTCAGCATACTATCCTTGCGTGACCAGGTGGCGCCCCCGACGATCAATCTGCAAAGCCCAGGCGAAGGTTGTGATCTGGATTATGTCCCCAACACCGCCCGTCAGATGAAGATGGATGTAGTGATCAGCAACTCGTTTGGTTTTGGTGGCACCAACGGTTCGCTGGTGTTCAAACGACTCTGAGCCCCATGCTGCTGAACGGACAGCCCGCCTCCGAAATCACTTTGCTGGACCGCGGTCTGGCTTATGGGGATGGGTTGTTTGAAACCATTCTTGTTCATCAGCGCAAACCGGTGTTTATCGCTGAACATCTCACGCGTTTGCGCAGCGGTTGCCAACAATTGGGTATGGAGCTGGACACCGTTGCGCTCGAATCCGAACTGGCGTCTGTGCTGGCAACGTCAACGGTATCTCACGGCGTGTTGAAGGTCATGGTAACCCGTCATGCCAGCGGTCGGGGTTATCGTCCAGGCTTGGCCACTTGCAACCGCATTCTGTCTTTGCATCCGGCGCCCGATTACAGTGTTTCACATCCTGAGCAAGGCATCTGCATGTTCGTATGCCGGCAGCGTTTGTCGCGCCAGCCAGCCTTGGCCGGACTCAAACATATGAACCGGCTGGAACAGGTGCTGGCCAGTCGCGAATGGCCGGACGAGTCGTTTATGGAAGGCTTGATGCTCGACACGGATGGTCTCGTGATTGAAGGCACCCGCTCCAATTTGTTTGCCGTCATCAACGGCAAATTGCTGACGCCTGATTTGTCACAGTCAGGTGTCGCGGGCGTGATGCGTAACGTATTGCTGAAAAATTTTGGTGCCGGCGTGAATGTGGCGCCAATAACTCTCGATCAGTTGCAGCATGCCGATGAAATATTCGTGTGCAACAGCATCAATGGCATCTGGCCGGTACTGTCGCTGCAAACCCCTGACCATACTTGGCACTTTGCCAGCGGTGACCGCGCTCGGCAGGCCCAGGCTTGTTTTACAGAGGCCTTGGTGTGAAGGTCTGGTTGATCCTGCATTGGCGACAAGTGAGTGTGTATGCGGTACTGCTGCTGATAGTCGCAATAGCAGGGCGCTATTTGCTGTTCACGCAACACATCAAAGCACCTTTGCAGTTGGCAAACCCTTATGTGTTGAACGTGGAGGGCGGCAGCAACTTCACGCGTATCCTGAGGCAACTGCGCAAAGACAGCATCGTCGACAATGATGATCTACTTTACTACGTGCGCTACAACCACCTGGCCAGCAATATCAAGGCAGGCGAGTACGAACTGGTAGCGGGCATGACGGCACTGGGCCTGGTGCAGCTGTTGCAGGAGGGTAGAGTCATTGAGTATCAGGTACGCATCGGTGAAGGCTGGACTTTGCGTGAAACGATAGAGGCGCTGCATGCACATCCGGCCGTCAAATCCACGCTCGATGCCAATGATGCGCTGGCACTGCAAAATGCATTTGGCATCGATCATTACCCTGAAGGCATGGTCTTTCCGGAAACCTACAACTTTGTGCGCAACACCACTGATCTGGAGATCCTGCAAAGAGCACGAGTGCTGATGGATCGTATGCTGCAAACCGCATGGGGCGAACGCGATGAAGGCCTGCCTTATCAAAGCTCCTACGAAGCTCTGATCATGGCATCGATCATCGAAAAAGAAACGGGCCAGACCACCGAACAGCCACAAATCAGCGGCGTCTTTGTGCGACGCCTGCAGCAGCATATGAAATTGCAGACTGATCCAACGGTTATTTATGGCATAGGGCCTGCTTTCGATGGCAACCTTACCCGCGTTCATCTGCAGACGGATACTCCCTACAACACCTACACCCGCGAAGGGCTGCCACCAACGCCGATAGCCTTGCCTTCACGTAATGCAATTCTTGCCAGCGTGCACCCAGCGGCGGGCACGGCACTTTATTTTGTGGCAAAAGGCGATGGCAGCCACTATTTTTCAGCTACGCTGGCAGAGCACAATGCAGCAGTACGGCAATACCAGCTCGGAAAAAAACCATGAGTGAAAGCAAGCAAGCAGGCAGAGGCAGATTCATTGCCATTGAAGGCGTCGACGGCGCCGGCAAGGGCGTGCAGAGCCGTTTGCTGCGCGATGCTTTGCAAAGCTGCCAGGTGCCGGTGTTGCTGACGCGTGAACCGGGCGGTTCGCCGGGAGCGGAGCAAATACGGTCACTGCTGGTCAGTGGCGAGACCGACAAATGGGACAGCATGACTGAGTTGTTGCTGGTCTATGCCGCACGCCGCAGCCATCTGCAGCAGACCATCCTGCCGGCATTGGCGCAGGGAACCTGGGTGATCTCTGATCGCTTTGCAGATTCCTCGCGCGCATTTCAGGGCATTGCCGGTGGTCTTGGGCTGGATGTAGTAGAAACTTTTCATCAACAAGTTGTTGGTCAAAATAATCCGGATCTGGTGCTGGTGCTGGATCTTGACGCATCAACATCTTTGGCCAGGGCCAAACTACGCGGCACTGGTGAAGACCGTTTTGAAAAAAAAGGCGAAGCCTATCAGCGCAAAGTACGCGACGGTTT